>URWJ01000001.1 GCA_900551535.1 uncultured Granulicatella sp.
GACTCAGCAAAGTGCTGTACAAGAAACCACGGTTGCTACTACAACAACAAAAGCTCCCGAAGTTACTAGTGTAAATTACTCATACGCGAATGGGAATGCTTTATACTATACTGCTCAAGTAAGTAAATTCCCTCTAGAGGTTAAGGTGTTGAACCAAGCAAGAACCGATCTTTGGGCTCAAATCTCTGCAGACGGAACAGTTGTCGCGGATGGAGTACCAAGTACTGGTCAAACAGTTTCTGGTTCTATTCCAGAAGGAACAACAACCATTCGCATGGATTTTGGTTATACACCTTTAGGAACGATTACCGTTGGAGGCGTTGAACTAAAAATTCCAGAGGGTTCAACTGCAAATAGAATTTATATTACAGTACAATAGGAGAAACTCAGTGAATTTACCAAATAAATTAACCGTAATGAGAATTTTCATGATCCCGGTATTTATCGTTCTCATGAGTTTGCCAAGTGAAGTGTTCGGTTCGATGAATCTTTTAGGTTCACAAATAAACATTGTACACTTCTTGGCAATGATTATTTTCGCGGTAGCTAGCTTTACAGATTATCTTGATGGCTATTTAGCACGCAAATACAAATTAGTAACAAACTTTGGGAAGTTTGCTGATCCTTTAGCAGATAAAATGCTAGTCATGAGTGCATTCATTATGCTTGTTTCATTCAATTTAGCACCTGCTTGGGTCGTAAGTATCATTGTTTGTCGTGAATTAGCAGTAACGGGGCTTCGATTATTATTAGTCACAGATGGCGAAGTCATGGCAGCTGCTTGGCCAGGAAAAGTAAAAACCGCTACTCAAATGTTGGCGATTATTTTCCTATTAACAGATGATTTGTTCTTTAAGGCCATTGGAATTCCAATCGGACAAATCTTACTTTATAGTTGTTTAGTATTTACAATCTATTCAGGTTTGGATTATTTTGTAAAGAATCGACATGTATTTGCGGATTCATTTACTAAAACAGAATAACAAACGAAGCCTGAAACAGTTGTTTTGGGCTTTTATTTTTACAAAAGAGTGTTAAGGAAGGCGAAATTATGAATGCAGAAATCATTGCAGTTGGTACAGAGTTACTAATGGGGCAAATTGTGAACACGAATAGTGCGTATCTAGCTCAAGAACTAGCTAAAAACTCGATTCCAACATACTATCAACAAGTGGTTGGTGATAATGAAGAAAGAATGTATGAAGCGATTGAATTAGCCGCTTCAAGAAGTGAGTTGATTATTTTATCTGGAGGTCTTGGACCAACAACAGACGATATTACAAAACAAGTACTGGCGCGTTTTTTAGATGTGCCACTTGTTGAAGATGAAAAAGCTCTTCAAAAAGTAATCGATTTTCACGCTCGTTCTCATCGAGATATGAGTGAAAATAATCGTAGACAGGCTTTAGCTTTTGAGGGCGGTACTGTTTTTGAAAATCATAATGGACTTGCAGTTGGTTGTGGTTTTGAAAAAGATGGCCGACAATTCATTGTTCTACCTGGACCACCAAATGAATTAAAAATGATGATGCAAAAAGAAGTGTTGCCTTTCTTACGTAAGAAAGTGGGCAAAGTGGATTTATTCGAATCTCGTTACTTGCGTTTCTTTGGAATTGGGGAATCACGCTTAGTGACCATCCTAGAAGATTTAATCGAGGGACAAACAAATCCAACGATTGCACCATATGCCGGTAAATTCGAAGTGATGCTTCGCTTAACCGCTAACGGGAAAACAGAAGAAGAGTGCCAAGACTTACTTGACGGAATGGAACTATTAATCCAATCACAAGTTGGAGAATTCTTCTATGGATACGGCGACCACAATACGTTGCAAGAAGTGACTGTTGAGTTATTAAAAGAATCAGGACTCACAATTGCCTCTGCTGAAAGTTTAACTGGAGGACTGTTTGCCGCAAGTGTCGTGGCGTTTGAGGGAAGCTCCGCCTATTTCCAAGGGGGAACAGTTGCTTATCAACGAGAAGCGAAAGAAACGCAACTAGGAATCGACAGCACCTTGCTCGATCAATACGGAATGGTCAGTGCAGAATGTGCTAAAGCGATGGCCGAACAAGCAAGACTCCATTATCAAAGTGATTTGGGAATTTCATTTACAGGAGTCGCTGGACCAAGTGAAATGGAAGGAAAAGAAGTCGGAACGATTTTCGTCGCATTAGCGTCTCAAACAGATGTAGAAGTGTTAGAATTACATCTTGCACGTACTCGTAACGACAACCGTGAATTCGCGGTACAACATGGTTGGAATTTACTTAGAAAATATTTATTAAAACAAGTTCGAACAAAATAAGAACAAATGTTCGCATATTGCTTGCGCATGGAATAGAACATAGTGTACAATATGTTTGACTTAAAATTCGTGGAGGAATTAAAACATGGCAGAAAATGAAAATCGTCAAAGAGCATTGGAAGATGCGCTAAAGAAAATTGAAAAGAGCTACGGTAAAGGTGCCGTAATGAAATTAGGAGAAAAAGTAGATACACAAATTCAAACAGTATCTTCAGGTTCTCTAGCATTAGATATCGCATTAGGCGTAGGTGGATTCCCACGTGGACGTATCATCGAAGTATACGGACCAGAATCTTCAGGTAAAACAACTGTTGCATTACATGCTGTTGCGGAAGTTCAAAAACGTGGTGGAGTAGCAGCGTTTATCGATGCTGAGCACGCTCTAGATCCAGAATACGCAAAAGCTTTAGGCGTAAACATTGATGAATTATTATTATCTCAACCAGATACAGGGGAACAAGGATTAGGAATTGCAGATGCTTTAGTATCATCTGGAGCCGTTGACATTGTAATCGTCGACTCAGTTGCTGCGTTAGTTCCACGTGCCGAAATCGATGGCGACATGGGGCAATCACACGTAGGTCTTCAAGCTCGTTTAATGTCTCAAGCATTACGTAAATTATCAGGTTCAATTAATAAAACAAAAACAATCGCAATCTTTATCAACCAAATCCGTGAAAAAGTGGGCGTTATGTTCGGAAACCCTGAAACAACACCTGGTGGACGTGCGTTGAAATTCTACGCGACTGTTCGTTTAGAAGTACGTCGTGCAGACCAAATCAAACAAGGTACTGAAATTTTAGGGAACCAAACTAAAATCAAAGTTGTTAAAAATAAAGTGGCTCCACCATTTAAAACAGCTGTTGTGGATATTATGTACGGAGAAGGGATTTCTCAACTTGGGGAATTACTCGATATGGCAGCAGACCTCGACTTCGTGAAGAAGAGTGGTGCATGGTACGCTTATAACGACGAGAAGATTGGTCAAGGTCGTGAAAATGCTAAAGCATACTTGGCAGACCATCCAGAAGTCGTTGCCGACTTGAATCAAAAAGTTCGTGCCCACTATGGCATTGGAGTAGCAGCTCCTGTCGAAGTGGAAGAAGAAGGACAAACAAGTTTATTAGACTAATCAATCAAAAGAATCGAGCGCTTTAGTTCGATTCTTTTTTTATGCAAAGTTTACTAACTGCTTAAGGTTTCATAAGATTGCTAGCATTTTACATTAAAATAATGTACTCTTATGGTTGGTATAATTTAAGAAAGAGGATTTATCAATATATGTTTAAAAGAAAGCCTTATGTAGGCCTGAGTGATAAAATTCGAAATCAGAAAAATTCGCAACAAATTCTCTTGGAAAGTTCATCTTGGTTAACGATTGGGAATATCGTCTCAAGATTACTTGGAGCACTATATATCATCCCTTGGGGAATGTGGATGGGTGCCGATAGGGATAATGCGAACTACCTATATTTTATCGCCTATAATATTTATGCTTTAGTATTACAAATATCAACGGCAGGGATTCCTGTTGCGATTTCTAAAATCGTAGCGGATAACCAAGCAAGAAGAGACTATAAAACAAGTTGGCGCTTGTTCAAAGGAACGATGGTCTTTATGACATTCCTTGGAGTGGTCTTTGCGGCGGGAATGTATTTCTCAGCACCACTTTTTGCAAAAGGAGCTACTCCTGAAGAGATTGCGGATAGTATTTTGGTCATCCGTTCGCTAACGCCTGCGGTACTCATTATTCCACCGCTTAGCTTAATGCGTGGATACTATCAAGGATATAATGAGATGGCTGCTTCTGCGAAATCTCAATTATGGGAACAAGTAGTCCGTATCTTGTATATGTTAGGATTAACGTATTTTGTAATGCGTATTGTTTCTGGCGGTTATGTTCTTGCTGTAGCCCATTCAACATTTGCGGCCTTTGTCGGAGCGGTCATCGCGTTCTTATACTTAGCGTATAAGATGTTCCGTGACCATAAAGGCATGATGGAATTAATGGAAGAAGGGCGTCCTGAACGTCCATTAAGTTTCTGGAAGATTATTTTTGAAGTCATGCGTGAAGCTTTACCTTTCGTATTAGTAACTTCAAGTATTCAAATCATCAGCTTGATTGACCAAGAAACATTCCAACGTCTGGTTCCAATCTTTACGAACTTCTCGTTTGAAGAAGGAAAAGAACAGATTACTTTATTTGGATTTAATGCGAATAAGGTTATTATGATTGTCATTTCGCTAGCGATGAGTATTTCAACAGCGGCATTGCCACTGCTTGCGGCTCATTATTCAGTCAATGACCGTGAAGAAGTGAAACGCGTCATTGCGAACAACTTAGGATTATTTGCGTACATCATGATTCCAGCTTCTGTCGGAATGGCGATTGTATCAGAACCGATTTATAACGTGTTCTATTCACCAGATCCAACAGGAACGTATTTATTAATGGTTTCATGTATCATGTGTGTGTTCTTAGGATTATTCGTAACGTTCACATACATCCTGCAATCAATGGAACAACATATCATTGCGATTAAAGCATTAGGATTTACAGTGCTTATTAAATTGCTATGGCAACCAATGATGATTTACTTCCTTGGTGGAGCAGGTCCATTAATTGCCAGCTCAGTAGCATACTTTGTAGCGACGCTTTATATGTGCCGTCACGTTCTTCGTATTACACGATTCGATTTGAATTACGTATTGAAGAAATTCGGGCAAGTGCTTCTTGCTTCTCTTGCGATGGCCATCACTTCAGCACTGACTCTTTATGCGATTAAACATGTAATGCCAATCGGTGGTAAAGTTCGTGCGTTAATTGCAGTTGCGGTTGTAGGTTTTGTCGGAGCGGCGACTTACGGACTAATTACCTTGAAGAATCGATTAGCTGATGAAATGCTTGGCGCTCGCGTCGGTGGCATTCGTCGTAAATTGAGGATGAAATAATGAGATTAGATAAATGTTTAGCAGATTGTGGCCTTGGAACTCGTTCCGAGGTCAAATCTTTATTAAAGGCCAAACGAATTACCGTCAATGGTAAAGTCGTAAACAATGGTAAAGTTCAAGTGAATCCTGAAACGGATGAGATTTTGTTTGATGGCGAGAAGATTCAATACGAAGAGTTCGTCTATATTATGATGAATAAGCCTAAGGGAGTCGTTAGTGCGACAGAAGATAATCTTCATAAAACAGTACTGGATTTAATCGATCCGCTTTATTTTAAAAAAGGAGTCTTCCCAGTAGGCCGTTTGGATATCGATACGCATGGATTATTGCTTTTGACAAATGATGGAGAATTGGCGCACCGTCTTCTTTCACCGAAGAAACACGTTACAAAAATCTACCAAGCAAGAGTTGAAGGCGTGATGACTCCTGAAGATGCGACTGCTTTTGAGAAGGGCATCGTCTTATCGGATGGAACGGAGTGTATGCCAGCGCGTCTGGATATTCTTAGCACGACGCAGGATGAGTCAATCGTTCAGATTCATTTGAAAGAAGGAAAATTCCATCAGGTTAAACGAATGGTGAAAGCCTGTGGGAAAACTGTTGTGGATTTACAGCGACTCACGATGGGGCCACTCAAGTTAGATGAGAGCCTCGCGTTAGGAGAGAGCAGACCCTTAACTGAAGAAGAATTAGAATCATTAATGATGAATGAATAACGAAAGCTTAGGAGAAATCCTAGGCTTTTATTTGTTATAGAAAGGGTTTAACCGCTTTTCATCCTTTTGTAAAAATGGTAAGATAAGACTATTGAATCTACTTGATAGAGATTGGAGCGATTGGATGACAATTGATTGGAAAAAAGAAGTAGAACTTCGTAAAGAAGATCTATTAAAAGATTTATTCACATTATTACGTATCGACAGTGTGCGTGATGATTCTAAAGCGACAGAGGATGCACCAGTAGGTCCTGGACCTAAAGAAGCGCTAGAAGCATTCTTAGCAATCGGTGAACGTGATGGTTTCACAACAAAACAAGTTGGAAACTTAGCAGGTCACATCGAATTTGCACCAAATCCAGACTATAAAGAAACTCTTGGAGTTTTAGGTCACGTGGACGTTGTTCCAGTAGGGACTGGATGGGATACAGATCCATTCGAGCCACAAATTATTAATGACCGTATTTATGCGCGTGGTTCAAGCGATGATAAAGGACCAAGTATGGCAGCATACTACGCATTAAAAATCATCAAAGAATTAGGATTACCAGTTTCAAAACGTGTTCGTTTCATTATCGGAACAGACGAAGAATCAGGTTGGAAATGTATGGACCGTTACTTCCAAACAGAAGAAATGCCAGACTTTGGTTTCTCACCAGACGCAACATTCCCAATCATCAATGGTGAAAAAGGAATCCTTTCATTACACTATGATATTCCTGGGGGAGCTGCAGAAGGCGACTACCAATTATTAAGCTTCGACGCAGGTTTACGTGAAAACATGGTTCCTCAAGATGCGCATGCGGAAATCGTTGTTCCAAATGCTGATGAAGTAGTTGATCGCTTCTTTGCATATGTTGCTGCAAATCCTGTTGAAGGTAGTGCTCAAGTATTAGACGGCAAAGTTATCTTAGACGTTGTTGGTAAATCAGCACACGGATCTACTCCAGATAAAGGAATCAATGCTGGAACTCACTTAGCTAAATTCTTAAACCAATTCAACTTCAAAGGCAACGCGAAAAAATACTTAGCTTTTGCTGCTGAAGTATTACATGAAGATACTGATGGTAAAAACTTGAAAGTAGACTTCAACCATGAAGTGATGGGACCATTAACTGCCAATGCCGGAATCTTCACTTACACACCAGAATTAGGTGGGGTAGCTGTAGTAAACTTCCGTTATCCATTAGGCGTTACTGCAGAAGGTCTTGAAATTAAGACAGAAGTTGTGGCTTCAGGATATGGTTTCACTGTTGCTCACGGTAAAGCACAAGTTCCTCACTATGTATCACCAGAAGATAAATTAGTATCAACATTA
Organism: uncultured Granulicatella sp.; assembly: GCA_900551535.1. Taxonomy (GTDB): domain Bacteria; phylum Bacillota; class Bacilli; order Lactobacillales; family Aerococcaceae; genus Granulicatella. Next base: position 7,292 of record URWJ01000001.1, read on the forward strand.
TTAGATGTATATCACCGTCAAACAGGATTACCTGCACATGAACAATCAATCGGTGGTGGAACATACGGACGTATCTTTGAACGTGGTGTAGCGTATGGTGCGCTATTCCCAGACTCAATCGATACAATGCACCAAGCAAATGAATTCTTCGCATTAGAAGATTTATTCAGATCAGCTGCAATTTACGCAGAAGCGATTTACGAATTAATTAAATAAGCGTAAGTGATTAGGAGAACGGATTTCCGTTCTCCTTTTTCTTTTAAGATGATGTTTATAAAAGGATGTATCTTGCCTTATGAATGTCAAAAATACTTTTTTCTAGATAAAAAATAAGAAGTTATAACAATTTCGGAGATTTATCTACAAAAATGGACTTTATTCGGGATTTCAATCGATTCAGTTATTGCTTTTTTTCACAAATATCCTATACTGAAGTTAATAATGAATATGAATGATAGTTTAGAGTAGAAGAATAACGCATAAATTTGATTAGAATCTTTTTTTGTTGTGAAGTGAAATGATGGATTATATGAAGAAAATTTTGGAGTGGTTACCACGCAAATACTTAGTACTTATTGCTATTGGTATGTCTTTAACAGCTTTAGACGGTATTATTATTCCTTCCTTTATTTCAGGATTAATAGACATTTCATCAACTCAAAAAGTTGAGGATTTAGTAAAAATTTCAATCATAGGTATTCTTAGTTATTCGCTTATTCGGCTTGGATTATTTATATGGGAAGATTCTCAACAAAGAATGATAAAGCAATTAACATTAACGCTTAAAGAAAAAATCATTACAGCATTCTTTTATGGAAAGTTTAACCAACAGGAAGTAGAGTCAATAGTGCTTAGTGAATTAAAACTATTAGAAGAACAAGGAATTAAGTCTATCATGGGATTTTTCTATTGCCTCGTTTTTGCGTTGGTTACCTTGTTGTATGTATCTGCCATAGATTTAAAGTTAGCAGCCCTCTTTATTACGTTATCGTTCTTACCAATATTAGTCCCAAAATTATTTGCTAAATCTATTCGAAAGCATTCAAAGGAATGGGCTGAAGTAAACCAATTAAGCATCTTGCAACAACAAGAATATTTGAAAAGTAAGCCAATCATTAAAAATTTTTTTGTTGAAAAAATCTTCTTGAATAAGTTGATGGGAACATTGACTCAAACAGAAGAAGCCTATTTTCAAATGAATCATGTTCGATTTACATCGAAGTTATTAGCAAACTTACTTTCAGGATTAAGTTCATTTGTGCCGTTAGCTATTGGGGTATATCTCGTTATTGTTGGGGACACTAAGTTAGCCACAGTTATTGCAATTTATTTAGCTAGCGATCGTATTGTTGGTCCTTTACTTAGTGCAATAGATTATTATCAAAGATTTAATTCAATCATTCCTGTAATTGAAAGAGTAGAAAAGTATACAGAGTTTGAATGTGATAATTCTGAAAGTAAATCTAGTATTGATACAGTATTTCCGATTGAGCTACAACAGTGTAGTGTTCAAATTGATGGAATAACTATACTAGACGAAATTGATTTCGAAATTAATGAGAATGATAGGATACTGATTATGGGACCATCAGGCTCTGGAAAATCTACACTCTTAGAATTAATATACGGACTCTATGTATCTAAAGATGGAGTTCAAAAGTATAATGGAATTGAGAGACAATTAGTTTCAGAAGATGATTTAAAGAAACATATTGGGTTCTTTACTCAGGAATCAAGGATTTTCTATGAGTCGTTAAAATTTAATATTTCTCTAGGAGAAGATTATTCTGATAGTGAAGTTACCTCTGTTATTCAAAAAGTAGGGCTAGGTTACTTAGTCGATAGAATAGGGCTACATAATGCAGAAGTAAATCTTGATGAATCACTTTCTGGAGGAGAAAAAGCTAGAATCTGTCTAGCTCGTCTATTGCTTAGAAAATATCAATTGCTGTTACTAGATGAGTTTTCTTCCGCTATTGATGAAGATACAACGATGATGATTAGGAAGCTTCTCATTAATGATAACATTCCATTTGTAGAGATAGCACATAGGGTGCCAAAAGATATCGACTTATACAATAAGCGTTACACTTTGGAGTCTGGTCGATTAATACACTAATCATTTATAAAAAAATCCCTTTGAAACTTTGAAGTTTTTTGCTAAATCGCTATAAAACGTGCTATACTACTAATGATATTATGTGTGAAAACTGTAAATATATATATTTGGAGGCTATAGCATGGGATTTGTAATCTTTCTATTGCTAATTGTGGTACTGGGTGCCGCAGGTTATGCAACAGCAATATTCATGACAAAGAAACAAACTAAAGTAATTGAAGAATTATCAGAGAAAAAGGATAAGTTAATGGCAGTGCCGATTGCGGACACGTTCTATACTTTGAAAAACTTGAACTTAACAGGGCAAACAAAGAGAACGTACGAAACATGGCAAGCTACATGGCAAACAATCACACGATTCCGATTCCCTGAAATCGAAGCTGCATTAGTAAGTGCAGAACAATATATCCAAAAATTAAACTTCATCAAAGGAAATCAAGTGACACAACAAGCTGAAAACTTGATTGAAGAAACAAAAGCTGAAGTTGATAAAATTTACTCAGCATTACAAAAATTATTGGATAGTGAAAAACAAAACCGCGCAGAGCTAGACTTATTACAAGAACGCTATGCTTCAATGCGCAAAGACTTATTAGCACATAGTTTCTCATTCGGCGAAGCGCTAGAAACGTTAGAAAAACGTTTAGCTTATTTAGAATTAGACTTCGCGAAATTTAATACATTAACAAACGAAGGCGACCACTTAGAAGCCAAAGAAGTACTTGGACGTATCGAAAACGAAATGAAAGAATTTGAGTCAATCGTTGAACAAGTTCCTCAATTCTTAAAAGAAATCGAAACAGAGTACAATGAACAAGTAGAAGACTTGAAACAAGGATATGCTCGTATGATCGAAGAGCATTATCAATTCTCTAAAATCTCAATTCCTGAAGAAATTGAAAAGATTGAAAAGACAATTGAAGTGGCACGTGGACATATCGCTGCTACAGAATTAGAAGAAGCTCGTCAACAATTAGATAAAGTGGCTCGTGAAATCGACCAACTTTACGATGTGATGGAAGCTGAAATTGAGGCACGTGAATTTGTATACCGTAACAAAGCTCAAGTTGAAAAACGCTTGAACCAAGTATTACAAAGCAACCGTTATGTGAATATCGAAGTTGACCGTGTTTCTCAAAACTATATCTTGTCAAATAACGAATTCGTTCGTGTACAAGAGTTTGCTGAGCAATTAGAAAAAGAACAAGAAGCCGTTCAATACTACAGCAAGGCGATGGAAAACCATCAAGTGCCTTATTCAGTAGTGAAAGAACATTACGAACTCGTTCTTGAAAAATTAAACAGCATTGATGAAGATCAAACTGATTTAGTCAACACATTATCTGATTTACGTAGCCAAGAAAAAGCGATTCGCGACGGATTAGATGTCTTCGAATTAGACTTACGTAATATGAAACGTACGATTGAGAAATACCACTTACCAGGTCTTCCAAAAGAGTACTTAGAATTGTTCTTTGCAACAAGTAACCGTATTGAGCAATTATGGCAAAAGATGAACCGTGTGAAATTAGATATGACTGAAATTAACGCGGCGAACAACGTGATCGAAGAAGATGTTGAAAAATTAGATATCTTCACAGAACAAATTGTTGATAATGCACAATTAACAGAGTACATGATTCAACACGCGAACCGTTACCGTTTATCACATCCTGAAATCGAAACAGCGATTGGTCGTGCGCTTGACCTATTCAACCACACATTCAAATACGATGAATCATTACAAATTATTGAGTCAGCGTTAGAACAAGTGGAACCAGGTGCAGGTAACCGTGTCCGTCAAAACTATCAATCAGAAAAGAATAATAGCTTATTCTTCTAATAGATAAATGATTAAGCCACGTGGGTGAAAACCCACGTGGCTTTTTGTTTTCCTTTGGATCATCGTATCATAATCAAGTTTTATGTGTGGAAAATCTATGTTTTTACTATTCTTCCAGAAGTATACTAAAGATACAAATGAAGGAGGGATTTTATGGATTTTGTATTATGGGGAAGCGTATTTTTAGCGGGCTTATTCTCGTTTTTTTCTCCGTGCGTGCTACCGCTGTTTCCAGTCTATTTTGGTGTTTTAATGAGTGAACAGGACGGGCCTCACCTGAAGATTGGGAGATTAGAGATCTATTGGAAGCCAATGATTCGAACGGTCATCTTTATTGCAGGCATTTCAACAGTCTTTTTCTTCTTAGGATTTGCGGCAACTGCATTAGGAAGTCTGATTTACAATCCTTGGTTTAATATCACACTGGGAGTCGTGATTGTGCTATTGGGATTGCACCAAATGGAACTGTTCCATTTACTATTTTTACAAAAACAAAAAACAGTTCAGTTTGAAATCAAAGATAAAAAATCGCTATGGAGTAGTTACTTATTAGGACTCAGCTTCAGCTTCGGATGGACACCTTGTGTGGGACCAGTACTAAGTGCGGTCCTAACGCTTATCTCCACGCAACAAGCCAGTAGCACTTATGGTATTTTCTTACTTTGCTTATATATATTAGGCTTGGCTATTCCGTTTTTAATCTTATCTGCTGCTTCAACCGTAGCGTTTAAATGGTTTAACCTTGCTAAGAAACGATTATTATTACTTAAAAAAATCGGAGGACTCGTGATTGTTTTGATGGGAGCATCGATTATCTTTTCTCAACTGTCACAAGTTTTCCATTAAAAATTAGGAGGAATGAAGATGAAAACAAAATTGATGATTGCATTATTTAGTACAGTGCTTTTAGGCGCTTGTCAAAATTCACAAATGGGCATGGATACTAAAGACATGAAAGAAACCACTGAAATGATGAGCTCGATGAGTGGTGAAAAAATGGATAAAATGGATAACATGAGTTCAAAAGATGAGAAGATGGATAACATGAGTTCAAAAGATGAGAAGATGGACAAAAAGATGGGAGAAATGGACGATATGACACAGGCTACCTTTACAACATTAGATGGGAAAGAAGTTTCACTAGCAGATTATAAAGGGAAAAAAGTTTATTTGAAGTTTTGGGCTTCATGGTGCCCAATTTGTCTATCTGGACTAGCGGACATCACACAACTTTCTGAAATGCCACCAAAAGATTCAGTGATCCTAACTGTCATTGCACCTGGTGTGAACCGCGAGAAATCTTTAGAGGACTTCAAAAAATGGTTTGAGGGGGTAGACTACCATTCATTACCAGTACTCGTGGATAAAGACGGTCAATTCTTGAAGAAACTTGGAGTCGTTGGATACCCAACCTCAGCGTTTATCGATGCTAATGGAAAAGTTGTCAGAGTTCAACCTGGTCACGTTTCTAATGACGATATCGTAAAAACGCTAGAAAGCCTATAAGAAAGGAGAGTTTTCTATGGATAAAAAATTAGTGGTGACACTCTTTGCCGTAGTCATCATTCTTTTAGGAGTGCTTTATTTTGCCAAAGGAGGTACCCTTGCAAAGGATTCAAAAGCTGATGAAATCTCAAATAAGGTAACCAAACTAATGGAAACAGATAGCACTACAAGTGAAATGAAAAAGGAAGGTGAACATATGAAGGAGATATATTTAGCAGGCGGATGTTTTTGGGGATTAGAAGAATACTTTTCCAGAATTAATGGTGTTATTGATGTTGTGAGTGGATACGCGAATGGAAAGGTTGAAACGACTAATTATAAGCTCATTCATGATACAGACCATGCAGAAACGATTCATGTTACTTATGATGCTGATAAAATTTCCCTACGCGAGTTATTGTTGTATTACTTTAGAGTCATTGATCCATTTTCTGTGAATAAACAAGGAAATGACACAGGAAGACAATATCGTACAGGTATTTATTATGTTGATGAGGCAGATAGCGCCATTATTCAACAAGTCATGAAGGAAAAAGAAGAATCCTTTGGTAAGAAATTAGCCGTTGAGACGGAACCTTTGAAAAATTTTGTGGTAGCAGAAGATTATCATCAAGATTACTTGAAGAAGAATCCAAATGGATATTGCCACATTGACGTTAAAAAGGCGAGTGACCCTGTCATTGATGCCAGTCTTTATCCACTACCTGACGAAGAGACTCTAAAAGCGACACTTACGAAGGAACAATACGCAGTTACTCGTGAAAATAAAACGGAAAGAGCATTTTCAAATGAATATTGGGATAATCATGAACAAGGAATTTATGTAGATGTAGTTACAGGAGAACCGCTCTTTTCTTCCAAAGATAAATTTGATTCTGGCTGCGGCTGGCCAAGTTTTTCAAAACCAATTTCTTCGGAAGTTGTGACCTATCATGAGGATAATAGTTTCAATATGAAACGTGTTGAAGTTCGAAGTAGGGTAGCCGATTCACACCTTGGACATGTTTTTGAAGATGGTCCAAAAGAAAAAGGTGGACTTCGTTTTTGTATCAATAGTGCTTCCATCAAATTCATCCCACTCAATGAGATGGAAGCAAAGGGATATGGTTATTTAGTCGATTTCGTCAAATAACCACTCAGTGCTTCTCTAAGTTATTCTCCTTTAGAGAAGCACTTTTTTTGAGTAAAAATAAATTTAAAACCGTTATGAATAGAAGTATAATAGAGAAAGGAGGGGAATAAGATGTATTCAATCTTAATAGTTGAAGATGAACCAATTATTCGTAGAGGGATTGCTTCCTTAATTGATTTTGAAGCGCTGGGCATTTCAACGGTTCAGGAAGTAGAAAATGGGGAGCAAGCACTGGAAAAAATACGAGAAGAAGCGCCGGATATTTTACTGACAGATATTAATATGCCGAAAATGGATGGCATTACTCTTGCTCAGTTGGTGAGGTCAGAATATTCGCAAATGAGAATTATCTTCTTAACGGGGTATGATTATGTAGATTATTTATTATCTGCAGTGAAAATTGGAGTAGAAGATTATATTTTAAAGCCAGTAACGAAATCAGAAATCGAAGCTTTATTGGTGAAAGTTGTTGCCAAGCTCAACGAAGAAAAACGCCAACGAGAACTATTGGCATTAGCAAGTGAAGAGGACTCCTCTTCGGGAACTCAGCATTTCGAGAAGCTAATTTTAGAGCAATTATCTAATCCAAATTTAGCGCTAGGTGAACTTGCAAAGCAATTAGGATTCAGTACGAACTACCTTAGCCTTTTAATCAAAAAAGAACTTGGAATGTCCTTTCAAGAGTATGTGACTCAGCAACGGATTCAAAGAGCAAAGCGTCTCTTATTATCAACCGACATGAAGATTTATGAGGTGGCTTTAGCCGTTGGAATAGAAGATATGAACTATTTCTCTTATCGATTCAAGTCGATTGTCGGCGTTTCCCCTAAAAGTTTTAGAAGTGGGGCAAAAATATGAAAAAACAGTCCCTTGCAACAAGATTATTTGCCTATTTAAGTATCATGCTTTTTGCCATGGTAGTTTTAATTGGAAGCTTCTATTTTATAAAAAGTAGCGAGGTTTTTCATCGTGAAGTAGAAGACCATACCATTCATGAGATTGATACCAGCTCCAAATATATCGAACAGTACGTTTCGAATTTAAAATCTACTTCAAGATCTTTATCACAGTCGCAGGCGATTAAGGACTTTTCCAGTCAAACAACAGCTGAAAATGAAGCGGCAATCCATGAATGGCTTGAGACAATGTTGAAGAGTCATCCGGATTTCGTATCGATACGATTGGTGACAAAAGATGGAAGATTAATTACGACCGGGATGGAAGAGGAAATGGTGACTTCAGCGGATATGATGGCCCAAAAATGGTATCAAGATGCTCTAGAACACTCGAATGTCCCAATCATTCAGTCTATCAAGAATCAAAATAATCAAATCGTGATTTCTATTAGTCAAGAAGTCAAAAGCAACGCAGGAGAAAATCTTGGCGTTATCCGCTTAGATGTGGATTATCACGAACTAGAAAAATATGTGAAAGAACTTTCTCTAGGGGACAATGGGTATGCCTTTGTCATCCAAAAGGACGGTACACTTATTTATCATCCGGATTCGGAGGCTTTCGAGTCAGTTGATAAGCAAATGTCGGTACAAGAAATATCCAATAGTCCGATGGATTCAATGGTGTCTGATGATTTTTTTGTTCATAAAAGCCCTATTGAAAATAGCGATTGGATCTTAGTGGGTGTTAGCTCATTTAGTCGGTTTAAAGAAGACTCTGTAAAACTACTTGGGATTGTCAGTGTTGTTGGAGTGCTTAGCTTGCTCATTTGTATGTTAGGTATTTTTACATTGATACGTTATCAATTACTACCTGTTAAAAAACTAGGGCAAGTGATGAGACGAGTAGAAGAAGGCGACACGACTATTCGAGCAGAACAAAAAGGTGCTCAAGAGTTCCAAGTTCTAGCAGGTACCTTTAATCAGATGCTCGAGAGAATCGAGACTTTAATGAAGGAAGAAAAAGAGCAAGAAGCATTGACCCGCATCTATGAATTAAAGGCGTTAACGAGTCAAATTAATCCGCACTTCTTGTATAATACGCTGGATACCATTATTTGGATGGCAGAGTTTCAAGACCATCAAAAGGTAGTAGACATTACGAAGGCGCTCTCTAATTACTTTAGACTTTCCTTGAATGCTGGAGAAGAAATAGTGACCTTACGCCAAGAAATCGAGCATGTCCGTCAATACTTGTTTATTCAAAAGGAACGATATGGAGATAAATTGGAATATACTATTTTCGAACCTGATGATATTCCTGATATCAAGCTTCCAAAAATCGTTCTGCAGCCACTCGTAGAAAATGCAATCTATCATGGAATTAAAGAGTCAGAACGCCCTGGGAAAATTACGATTACTGTGTCTAAAAGAGATACTTTTATAGATATTTGTATTGCGGATAATGGGGTAGGAATCAAAGAAAATACAACGAGTACAAAAGAACTTGGTGGAGTTGGTATTAAGAATATCAAAGAACGATTGACGCTCTTTTTTGGAGAAGCTTTTTCGATGGAAATTGAATCTGAGTCTAATGCATATACGAAAGTGTATTTACACCTTCCATTAAAAGAAGAAGGACATGCGAATAGTTGACAAAACTAGGCGCTTTTCGTATACTTCTAAAGGTAAGCAATCGGATTGAGATTTTACATATTAGAGAGGCTTGTCTGGTGAAAATAGCCATCAAAATCGTGCTCCCGATTGAAAACTTTGTAGAAATACAAACGCCCTTCCAGCGTTATCGGAATTAGAGATGAATGAACAGCTGTTTCATTGTAAGCAAGGTGGTACCGCGGTAGGACGCCCTTGCAGCAATGGGGCAGTTTTTTTATTTACAAAAAGAAGGAGAATGAAGATGAAAAAATTATCAAGTAGCGAAATTCGTCAAATGTACCTTGATTTCTTCCAAGAAAAAGGACATAAGGTTCAACCAAGTGCAAGCTTAATTCCTGTAAACGATCCAACATTACTATGGATTAACTCAGGGGTTGCGACTCTTAAAAAATATTTCGATGGAACGGAAACACCTGAGGTTCCACGTATTACAAATGCTCAAAAGAGTATTCGTACAAACGATATCGAAAACGTAGGGCACACAGCTCGTCACCATACATTATTCGAAATGATGGGGAACTTCTCAATCGGGGACTACTTCAAAGAAGAAGTGATTCCATGGGCATGGGAATTTCTAACAAGCGAAAAATGGTTAGGTCTTGATCCAGATCGTCTATACGTAACTTACTATCCAAAAGATCCAGAAACAAAATCATTATGGATGGATAAAGTTGGTCTTCCTGAAGATCATATCATTCCAGTAGAAGATAACTTCTGGGATATCGGTGCAGGCCCATGTGGTCCGGATACTGAGATTTTCTACGATCGTGGAGAAAAATATAATAACTTAGCAGAAGATGATCCAGAAAACTATCCTGGAGGAGAAAACGAACGTTACTTAGAAATTTGGAATTTAGTATTCTCTCAATTCAACCATATGCCAGATGGTTCATACCCACCATTACCACATAAGAACGTCGATACGGGGATGGGTCTTGAACGTGTCGTTTCTGTTATCCAAGATACACCAACAAACTTCGAAACAGACTTATTTATGCCAATTATTAAGCAATTAGAAAGCTTAAGCGATGGTAAGAAATACAATGAATCTAAAGAAACAGATGTATCCTTCAAAGTGATCGCTGACCACATTCGTGCAGTAAGTTTTGCGATTGGGGATGGAGCTCTTCCTTCAAACGAAGGTCGTGGATATATCATCCGTCGTTTAATCCGTCGTTCAGTAATGCACGGACAACGTTTAGGAATTCAAGGGTCATTCTTAACTAAATTAGTTCCAACGGTTGCTCAAATTATGCACAGCTACTATCCAGAAGTAACTGAAAATATGGAATTCATTCAAAAAGTGATTGCCAACGAAGAGGATCGTTTCCAAGAAACAATTCACGATGGTTTAGCAATCTTAGAAACTATTTTTGCGGACATGAAAGAAGCAAACGAAACAACACTTTCTGGCGAAAATGCGTTCAAACTATATGATACTTATGGATTCCCATATGAATTAACATTAGAATACGCAAGCGACAATGGCTTCACAGTTGATGAAGAAGGATTCCAAGCAGAAATGCAAGCACAAAAAGACCGTGCGCGTGCTGCTCGTAATACAGAAACATCAATGAACGTACAATCTGCAGTATTACGTGATATCACTGTAGAGAGTGAATTCGTTGGATATGCTTCAACAACTGAAGAAGGCGTGTTAAAAGCGATTGTTGTGGATGATGAATTAGTTGAATCTGCACATAAAGATGCTCATGCACAATTAGTATTCGACCGTACACCATTCTATGCTGAAATGGGTGGACAATTAGCAGACCACGGTACAATCCAAGATGCCAGCGGTACCGTTGTAGCGAATGTCTTACAAGTGAAGAAAGCTCCTAACGGACAACCATTACACACAGTTGAAGTGTTAGGCGACTTACAAGTAAACGCAACTTACACATTAGTTGTGGATGCAGCTGAACGTGCGAAAATCATCAAAAACCATACAGCAACTCACTTATTACACCAAGCATTAAAAGATGTTCTAGGAACTCATGCAAACCAAGCGGGTTCTCTTGTAACACCAACTGGATTACGTTTCGACTTCAGTCACTTCGGACAAGTTACTGCTGAAGAATTAGCTGAAATGGAACGTATTGTAAACGAGAAAATCTGGGCTGGTTTAGAAGTGATTACTGTTGAAACAACACTTGAAGATGCGAAGAGCCGTGGGGCAATGGCACTCTTTGGTGAAAAATACGGTAAATTAGTTCGTATGGTCAACATTGGTGACTGGTCAATCGAACTTTGTGGTGGTATCCATGTGGCGAACACTCAAGAAATCGGATTGTTCAAGATTGTTTCTGAATCTGGTATCGGTGCCGGCGTTCGTCGTATCGAAGCTGTTACAAGTAAAGAAGCTTTTGACTTATTAAGCCATCACGAAAACTTATTAAAACAAGTAGCTGGTGAAGTGAAAGCCATCCAATTAGATACAGTTGTAGAACGCGTTGCTACTTTAGGTCAAGAATTGAAAGAAGCAAACGGCGAAATTGCGAAACTAAAAGCTAAAATTATGAAAGCTGAAGTCGCAGATGTCTTCAACAATGTAGAAGAAGTAAACGGAACTTCATTCATCACTGTAGCTCTTGAAAATAAAGAGATGGATGAATTACGTCAATTAGCAGATACATGGAGACAAAAAGGTGCGAGCGATATCTTTGTAGTAGGTACAGCCTCTTCGGATAAAGCGAACCTTTTAGTAGCCGTATCTAAAGACGCAAATGCAAAAGGATTAAAAGCAGGCGATATCATTAAGGCAATTGCTCCAGCTATCCAAGGTGGAGGCGGAGGCCGTCCTGATATGGCTCAAGCAGGTGGTAAGAACCCTGCAGGTATTCCACAAGCATTCGAATTGCTTAAAGAATATTTAGCTAAATAATGTAATGCAAAATGAAACCTTCCATGGGATTTGAAGAGAGTCCCATGGAAGGTTTTTGATTTAAAAGCAAAGGAAAGGCTTTCTAAATGTTAAGAATCGGTAAGTATCAATTGTAGTTTTACCTAAAATCTTGTAAAATAGGTATATATATTGAAATGAGGTGTCGCTATGAGTTCAATAGATGAAACAGTCCTATTTAAATTTAATGAAAAGGACGAAAAAACCGTTCAAGAAACATTAACCATCGTTTATGATGCGTTGAATGAGAAGGGATATAGTTCGATTAACCAAATCGTAGGATACTTGTTATCTGGAGACCCAGCTTATATTCCAAGACATCGTGATGCACGTAACCTAATTCGTCGTCACGAAAGAGATGAGATTTTGGAAGAACTCATTAGACATTATATCCGCTCAACAGGAAGAGATGCCTAGTATGAGATTAATGGGATTAGATGTCGGAAGTAAAACTGTGGGCGTTGCCGTTAGTGATTTAATGGGATGGACTGCTCAAGGGGTTGAAACGATTCCGATTAATGAGAATGCTTCAGAGTTTGGGTTTAAACGTGTTGTCGAGTTAGTGGAAGAGTATGGCGTTGAAAAGATCGTCATCGGTCTACCAAAGAACATGAATAATACGGAAGGACCACGTGTAGAAGCGTCCCGTCGTTATGGTGCAAGCCTAGAGAAACGACTAGAAATTCCAATCGTCTATCATGACGAAAGACTCACGACGATGCAGGCGGAACGAATGCTTGTCGAAGAGGGTAATGTTTCAAGAAAGAAACGCAAACAAGTCATTGATATGCTAGCTGCAGTCATGATTTTGCAAAACTATTTAGATTTAAATGGAAATCAATAACAAAGGAAAGAGGAAAGAAAATGACAGAACATCACGATCACGATCATGAACATGATCACTTAGAAGGCCACGAAGGTCACGAACATATTACAATCATCGACGAAGAAGGAAATGAAATTTTACACGAAGTATTATTCACTTTCGAATCTGATGATTTCAACAAATCATATGTCTTATGCTACCCAGCAGGAATTCCTGAAGGAGAAGAAGTAGAATTACAAGCATTCTCATATGTTGAAGGCGAAGATGGAACGGACGGCCAATTAAACCCAATTGAAACAGAAGCTGAATGGGATATGGTTGAAGAAGTATTAAACACATTCTTAGCTGAAGAAGATTTATAATCAATAATAGAGCTTGGGGGAAACCTCAAGCTTTTTTTGTTGCAGAGGCACTCTTTATGATTGACTTTCTTCATTTTTCAATAAGAATGAGGTATAATAACTACAACTATGGGTATCATTTGATGCCAATTTAAGGGGGAAGACAATGTCTCAAGAAGAACATAAAAAACATTCCTTAATTTCTGATACGGATACGAAACGCGATATTCGTAAAAAGGAAACTTCTATTATCAAAAAGATAATGAAATATTTTATGATTGCACTTTTAGTAATTGTCCTAGTAGGGGGATTCTTTACTTGGAATTACATTAAAGGAGAAACACAACCAGTTGATACAGCTCAAACAGAACTTGTTTCATTTGAAATTGAACAAGGCGCATCTGTCAAAGAAGTATCAAAAGCACTTGAAAAAGAAGGGATTATCCGTAATTCGAAACTCTTTAATTTCTATTTGAAATTCAAAAACGTTTCTGGATTTAAATCAGGATTGTACCATGTTTCTAAAAGCATGACACTCGACGAAATTATTGCGGAACTTTCTGGTCAAGGGAAAGATAAAGATCAAAACGCGACTAAAGTTCTGATTCGTGAAGGGGAACAATTAACAGAAATCGCCAAAGAAGTTGAAAAATCAACAAAATACTCTGCCGAAGATTTCATGGCAAAAGTTCAAGACGAAGATTTCTTACGTTATTTAGTTCAAAAATTCCCGAAATTATTGACGCAATCGTATAATGGCTACCAAGTGAAATATGTACTTGAAGGATACTTATTCCCAGCGACATATGATATGAATGACTCAAAAACACTTCAAATGTTAATTACAGAAATGGTTGCTAAAACAGATGAAGTTATGTCGAAATACTACGATAAGATTTTAGCAAGCGATTATACATTGCAAGAAATTATGGCAATGGCTTCTTTAATTGAAAAAGAAGGGACTAAACTTGAAGACCGTAAGAAAATCTCTAGTGTATTCCACAATCGTATTAAAGAGAATATGATGCTTCAAACAGACGTATCTGTTCAATATGCATTAGGCGAACATAAAGAAGCTCTTTCTTTAGAAGATTTAGAAGTAGATTCTCCATATAATCTTTATAAAAACTATGGCGTAGGTCCTGGACCTTATAACAGCCCAAGTGAGGATGCCATTGTTGCAGCGATGGAACCGGCTGATACAGAGTACTTATACTTCCTGGCAGATATTCATACGAAAGAAATCTACTACGCGAAAACGTATGAGGAACATTTAGAGTTGAAAGCTAAGTATATTGATAATAAGGAGTAGGCCATGGAAAAGAAAAAGCCAATCGTTATCGGAGTTACAGGTGGTTCTGGTAGTGGGAAAACAAGTGTAAGTCGAGCGATTTTTAATCAATTTTCTGGTCATTCGATTTTGTTGTTAGAGCAAGATTTTTACTATAAGGATCAAAGTCAATTAGACTTTACAGAGCGATTAAAAACAAACTATGACCATCCGTTTGCTTTTGATACTGACTTAATGATTCAACATGTTTTGGATTTAATTGCCTATAAGTCAATTGAAAAACCGGTTTATGATTATGCTGCCCATACGAGAAGTGACCAAATTGTTTTGCAAGAGCCGAAAGAAGTCATCATTATTGAAGGAATATTGATTTTAGAAGATAGTCGCTTGCGTGAATTGATGGATATAAAATTATATGTTGATACAGATGATGATATTCGCATCATTCGTCGGATTAAGCGAGATATGGAAGAAAGAGGGCGTACTCTGGATTCTGTTATTGATCAATATTTAAGTGTGGTAAAACCAATGTATCATCAATTTATTGAACCAACAAAAAAATATGCAGATTTGATTATTCCAGAAGGTGGACAGAATCAAGTTGCTATTGATTTGATGACAACAAAAATTAGTTCGATTTTGAACAATCAATAAGAAAATAAAAAAATTAAGCATGTTGTTGTTTACAATTGACCAACTTCATGGTATCTTTGCACTATTAAAAAATAAATTAGTACGCTTTCAAAAATAAATGGAAGTATTGCATTATCTGTAACTATACAGATGAATTGAAGAAGGAGAGTTAATTAATCATGGTAGAAAAAGTTTATCCAATGACATTAGAAGGAAAAGAAAAATTAGAAAAAGAATTAGAAGAACTAATTACAGTAAAAAGAAAAGAAATTGTTGAACGTATTAAAATTGCTAGAAGTTTTGGGGACTTATCTGAGAATTCAGAATATGAGTCAGCTAAAGACGAGCAAGCATTCGTAGAAGGTCGAATTACATCAATTGAAAACATGATTCGCCTTTCGCAAATAATTGATAGTAATAATGATAAGAACACAGTGTCGTTAGGTCACACTGTTACATTTATAGAATTGCCAGATGGTGAGGAAGAAGTATACACAATTGTAGGAAGCGCTGAAGCGGATCCGTTTTCTGGAAAAATTTCAAATGATTCGCCAATTGCGAAGGCTTTGCTTGGTAAAAGTATCAATGACAAAGTTTTAATTGCGACTCCAGGTGGAAATATGGAAGTCAAGATTGTTAAAATAGCTTAAGCACCTTCTGCTATTACCTTTGAAAAGAAAATTAATGAAGCGAAGCTGCTCAACAGGGGCAGCTTTTGTTTTGCTATGGTTCTTGTTGATTTGTCATGGTTCTTGTTGCTTTAGCAACTTAGAAACATGATACACATCCATCAAAGATGGACTGTGTTCCTTTTATGAAAACACAGTATGCATCGGTCCGAAAGGGGCGATGTAATCTGGAAATTTTGGTTTCTTAGGTAATAACTAAATATCAGACTATAGTCGTAGATTAACTTCATGCTTTAGCACACTGTTTAATAACAGAAAAATGACTATACTAGAGATAGAATAAGAAGTAAAGGAGAGAGGATATGAATAATAAATGGAAATTATTTATCCTTGCCGAGTGTTTATTGCTAATCGGTTTAGTTTATCAGATTTTTAGCGCAGTGCCGTTATTAATAGCGTTCATTTTAGGTGCTGGTTTATTTGCTTGGAGTCTTAAAAATAAATTTCAAAAAAAACGATCAAATAGTTTTTGGATTGTTCTTGGCAGTTTATTAATGATTTTTGTTCTTCTATCTTCCAGTGCTTTTTGGGCGATTATTATTATAGGTGTTGTTTTCTTCATCGGTAATGGTAGCGATATGTTTACCAATATGAAATCGAATGATTTTTCTAAGGCACCTTGGAAAAATAAAGAGATGATCATTGTTGAAACATCTGGAGCTGTTAAAAAAAATAATAAACGCATGAAACGACCTTGGATAGGAAATGAACGAATTGGAAATTCTGTTTATGAATGGGATGATATCAACTTTTCAATTTTTGCTGGTGATACAATTATCGATTTAGGTAACACCTTACTACCAAAGGATGAGAGTTATGTAGTTATTCGTAAAGGGTTTGGCAAGACGCGTATATTAGTTCCTGTTGGTGTTGGAATTATGATTGAGCACAGTGCTATTTCAGGTAAAATTAAGTTTGAAGGTGAGTTTTTCTCACTTAAAAATGAATCTGTTAAGTTATACAGTGAGCAGTATGAAGAAAGTACACGTAAAATTAAAATTATAACAAATATCTTAATTGGTGACTTAGAGGTGATTGGAATATGAAAAAAGCTTCAAACCAAAAGCTATTTCTTTCAGTCTCCTTTTTTTCTTTTATCATTATGTTATTAATTTCAATTGCTTATGGCTCTGCAATTTCAAAAAATGCTTGGTACATTGATTTAATCTCATTAAAAATTTTGTACATTCCTTTTTTAGTATATTTGGTTGCTTTTTCTTTGATTATTGGTTTAGCCGTTTCAATGGTTATTTATTTCATCAATCAAAAGAAGTTTGAGCAAATTGAGAATGAATTACAGTCTTTAGCCGAGGGAAATTATGAAAGTTTTATTTTTGAACAAAGAAAAGTTGACTTAGAGAATACAACTGTTTATCAGGAAGATATTGAAAAACATATCTTAGTTGTTAGAGATAAGTTGTTGGAATTGTCTAAAGAGGTTCAAATCAATGGAAATCAGCCGAAATTAGTCGATGGTGAGACCAAAGAAGAGATTTTAACCCAAGAGCGTCATCGCTTAGCAAGAGAGCTTCATGACTCTGTTAGCCAGCAATTATTCGCTGCCATGATGTTACTGTCTGCATTGAACGAACAAGCATCGGTTAATACAAACGAACTCTTTCAAAAGCAATTAAAAATGGTAGAAAGTATCATTAATGAATCTCAATCGGAAATGCGTGCTTTACTATTGCACTTACGTCCGATTAGTTTAGAAGGTAAGACCTTAAGAAAAGGAATTGAACAATTATTAATTGAATTAAAATCAAAAGTTCAGATTTTGCTAAAGTGGGAAGTTGATGATATTTATTTACCCAATGGAGTTGAAGACCATTTATTTAGAATCGTACAGGAGTTGCTCTCTAATACGTTACGGCATTCAAAAGCTAAAGAGCTTGAAGTTTATTTGAAACAAATAGACCAATCAGTGCTTTTAAAAGTAATTGATGATGGTGTTGGTTTTGACACAAGCGAAACTAAAGCTGGTAACTATGGGTTACAAAATATTAAAGAACGTGTTTCAGGAATGGGTGGAACATGTAAATTTATTAGTTTTCCTGGCAAAGGCACGAGTATCGAAATTAAAATACCAATAATAAAGGGGAGTGAATTGAATGATTAAAGTATTATTGATTGATGATCACGAGATGGTTAGATTAGGTGTTTCTGCCTATTTATCTATTCAAGAGGACATTGAAGTCATTGGTGAAGCTGAAAACGGTCAAATTGGATATGAGAAAGCTTTAGAGCTAAGACCAGATGTTATTATGATGGACTTAGTTATGGATGTTATGGACGGAATTGAGTCAACGAAGGCAATCTTAAAAGACTGGCCAGAAGCTAGAATTATTATTGTGACTAGTTTTATTGATGACGAAAAAGTCTATCCAGCTTTAGAGGCAGGAGCATCAAGTTATATGTTGAAAACATCAACGGCAGGAGAAATTGCCAATGCGATTCGTTCTACATATGCGGGAGAATCGATTTTGGAACCTGAAGTGACTGGCAAAATGATGGAACGCTTTACTAAAAAGAAAGAACCTGTATTGCATGATGATTTAACCAATCGTGAACAAGAAATTTTACTGTTAATTGCTCAAGGAAATTCCAATCAAGAAATTGCGGACCAATTATTTATTACTTTAAAAACGGTTAAAACACACGTATCTAATATATTAGCTAAATTAGATGTTGAGGATCGCACACAAGCAGCTATCTATGCATTCAAACATCATTTAATTGAATGATTCATAGAACAAGACAAAGGATGATTCTATTTTTGTTTCGTTCTTTTTTTGTTATACTGAAGTAGATTAAGTTTTCAGTCAAAAAATAATGAAAAGTGAAAGCAGAAGGTGTAAAAAATGAAAAAGAACTTTGCGATTATTGGCTTAGGAAGATTTGGCGGGAGTATTTGCCGAACTTTGATTGAGGCAGGACAAGATGTTTTAGTTATCGATTCTAGTGAAGATCGGGTCAATGAATTTATGAATATTGCGACCCATGCAGTAGTAGCTAACGCTCAAGATGAGAGTGTTTTACGTTCGTTAGGTATCCGTAATTTTGACCATGTTGTTGTGGCAATTGGTGAAGATATCCAGGCAAGTATTTTAGCTACTTTAATGATTAAAGAAATGGGTGTGCCTTTTGTTACGGCAAAAGCTCAAAATGAATATCACGGGCAAGTGCTAGAAAAAGTTGGAGCTGACCATGTTGTCCATCCTGAAAGGGATATGGGAATTAGAATTGGGCATCATCTCGTTTCAAAGAATGTTGTCGATTATTTAGAACTATCTGATAAATACTCACTAGTTGAGTTAAAGGTAACCAATTCTAAATTTTATAATAAATCTTTGGCTGATCTGGATTTTAGAGCGAAATTTGGACTGACTGTTATTGGAATGCGTCGTGGGCAAGAAATGATTATTTCACCTACAGCGGACGAAAAGATTCAAGAAAATGATACGTTGATGTTAGTTGGCGCGGTAGATGATTTAGATCGTTTAGAAGCTAAAATGCCTTAGTAAAATACAAAACTGTATTTAAAATTTATCAATGATTACTAGTGAATCAAGATTTTTCTTTTAATTTAAATGTAAGAGTGCATTTCACAAACAGAAGAATGTGGTTTTTAATTTATTTGTGCTAAAATAGAGAAGTGAACATATTAAGGTCAATTTGACTGACTAACTTGTTGAATGAAAAGTTAGAATGTGAAATGTGAAGGGAGGAATCACAGAGAATTAATTTCTGTGAGTATAAATAGATGAAAATTGAAATTACAGAACGCGCAAAAAAATGGTTTGTAGATGAAGTTGGTGTTTCAAGCGGAGATGCTGTTCGTTTTTTTGGTAAATACGGTGGATCTAGTCCAATTCAAACAGGTTTTTCTTTAGGTATAGATTTAACAGAACCCCAAACACCGCTAGGAAAAATTGAATTAGATGGTGTAACTTATTTTGTTGAGGAAGCAGATGAGTGGTATTTCAGAGGTCATAATTTAAAAGTAGATTATAATGAACAAGTTGACGAACCAAGTTATGAGTATGTTCAATAAGTAAAAAAATAAAAAAGAGCACCTTTAGGTTTTGGAAAAACTAAAGGTGTTCTTTTTCTATAAGTTCAAAAGAGCTAGAACAAAAGGTTTTATAATTCCTAAAAACTAAATTGGGTCTTAATTTAGTTCGTTCTCTTTTATGGACTAAATAAAAACCATTTAAGCATTTGCTTAAATGGTTTTTTAATGAATTTACACAGGCATAATAATTGGTAAAATCATAGGGTGACGTTCAGTTTTTTCAAACAAGAACGGTTGAAGACTCCCAATAACGGTTTCTTTAATTAACTGTTCAGTCAAGTTCTCGTCAGAGCTAGTTGTTTCTCTTAACGCTCTAAAAATGACACGTTGTGCTTCATTAATTAAATCACCAGATTCACGCATATAGATGAAACCTCGTGATAAAATATCTGGACCAGCTAAAATATCTTTTGTTTTGTAGTCAATAGTTACAACAACGACAACAAGACCTTCTTCAGAGAGGATACGGCGATCGCGAAGAACGACATTGCCAATATCTCCAATCCCTTTTCCATCAACATAAACATCGCCAGCATTAAAATGACCAGCCATTCGAGCTGATTCAGCTGTTAAAGCTAAAACATCACCATTTGCTAGAATAAAAGAATTTTCACTAGGAATACCCACTTGTTTTGCTAATGTAGTATGAATTTTTTGCATTCTGAACTCACCATGAACAGGCACAAAATATTTTGGTTTCATTAAACGTAACATCAATTTTTGTTCTTGTTGACCACCATGACCAGAAGTATGGATGTTGTTAACTTTCCCATGAATAACTTCAGCACCAGCTTCAGAGAGTAAATTGATTACACGATTTACACTAGTTGTGTTACCAGGAATTGGTGAACTAGAAAAGACAACTGTATCACCAGGTTGAATTGAAATTTGTCTATGCGTTCCATTTGCAATTCGGCTTAATGCCGCCATTGGCTCACCTTGAGAACCTGTACAAAGAATCGTGACTTCACTAGCAGGTAGGCGATTAAGTTCTTGTGCATCCACAAAAGTATCTTCAGGAGCAGTAATATAACCTAATTGTCGACCTGTTACCATAGCTGCTTCCATGCTTCGTCCGAAAACAGCTATTTTACGGCCTGTTCGAACAGCAGCATTTGCAACTTGTTGAAGACGAGAAATATTTGAAGCAAATGTTGCAAATATAATCCGTCCTTCAACTTTTTGAAAAATACTTGTAATCGATTCGCCAACAATCTGTTCTGACTTAGTAAAGTTTGGTACTTCAGCATTTGTACTATCAGATAGTAAAGCTAAAACACCTTCATCACCAATTTTTGCCATGCGGTGTAAATTAGCAGGTTCGCCAACTGGTGTGAAATCAAATTTGAAATCACCAGTTAAGACAATATTTCCAGGTGGTGTTTTGACAACAACACCTAAAGCATCTGGAATACTATGAGTTGTTCTAAAGAAACTTACACTTGTTTTACGGAATTTGATTACAGTATCTTCGCCAATTTGGTTTAATTCTGCATCACGTAAAAGACCATGTTCATCTAATTTATTACGGATTAAAGCGAGTGCTAAAGGACCAGCATAAATCGGAATATTTACTTGTTTTAATAGAAATGGAATACCACCAATATGATCTTCATGACCATGAGTAATAACTAAGGCTTTAACCTTATTAATATTTTGAACGATATAGCTGTAATCAGGAATGACATAGTCAATTCCTAACAAGTCGTCTTCAGGAAACTTAATACCGGCATCCACGATGATAATTTCATCTTGAAATTGAACGCCATAGGTATTTTTACCAATTTCCCCTAACCCCCCGATACCAAAGACAGCAGCTTCATTATTTTTTATAGTTGGTTTCATGGATTAAAACTCCGTAATTTCGAATTCAGGACTTTGTTGTTCATAAGCTAAATGTTTGCCTTCAACTGGTTGAACAAATTCAATATTATAAGGGGTATTTTCTTCAACTAGCTTACGTGCTTGAACGGCATCCTCTGTTTCGACATATAAAGCTTTTGTATCCTCACGTTTTGGATTGCGTCCTTTTGTTTCTTGATAAGTGATTTTAAAAATCATAGTTTTCTCTCCTTTATAAGTTACTGCAAAAGCAGTGATTTTATTTAATGAACGTTTATACTTACCAATGGAGTTGTTTTTTTACAGCCAATAGCTGGAACTTGTGAATAGCGATAAGACGATACAATGAAAACAAGAAAGAAAATTTAGTCATAAAAAATAAAGGTGACTAGCACCATTATTAAAATTATAGGCTAACCAAGAACAAGATGATCTGTTTTACATCACCAAGTTACTCAGTTAAATGAAACCAAATAGAGTTCTGTTTCATTGTAAATGTAGGTAGTAACACTATTAAAAGAGTAGAATAACGACAAAGTTGTCAGTTTGTCGACTCTTTCTTCAATTCCGAACGATGGTTGTGGTAAAATCACAACATTGTATGATTATTTTAACATAATTTGCTTAGTAAGTATAGAAAGTAAATCGTATAATTTGAATCCAAGTATAAATGATTGTTATTTAATATAAATTAGAGCCAATAATAACAAAAAATGAACGAATAATGAAAAAAATGAATAAGATTCAGTAAAGTGCTGACTTTTTATTATTATTTATGGTATAGTCTATTTATCGAACTTTTTCGGCTTAGACCCAAGCTGAAAGAGTTCCTTATTATGTGTTATACAAAGGAGATGATTTGTTGAAATTAATGTGGAATTATACAAAAAAATATAAGAAGTTGGTCTTCTTAAATTTTATTTGTGTATTTGGTTTTATTTTGATTGAGTTAGGGTTACCAACTATTTTAGCTCAAATGATTGACAAGGGAATTGCACAAAATGATTTTGAAGTAGTAAAACGATATGGGGTACTCATGCTCGTGATTTGTTTAATTGGTTTAGTAGCGCTGATATTCTTAGCCTACTGCGGAAGTAAGATCACCACAGGAATTGTTCGAGATATCCGGGACGATCTTTTTGAAAAAACACAATCATTCTCACATAGAGAGTACGATCAATTTGGCGTTTCTTCATTAGTTACGAGAACGACAAATGACGCTTTTCAAGTGATGCAATTTATGCAAATGATTCTAAGAATGGGAATGATGACCCCTTTAATGTTCATCTCAAGCTTTATTATGATTATTCGAACGAGTCCTTCTTTATCAGGCGTGGTATTTATTGCCGTACCATTCTTATTGGTAGGAGTCCTAATTATTGGGAAGAAATCGGAACCTTTATCTGAAAAGCAACAAGCTAATTTAGATGCAATTAATTTAAATTTGCGAGAAAATTTAACGGGATTACGTGTTATCCGCGCTTTTGTTAATGAGAAGTTTCAAGAATCTAGATTTAGTAAAGTAAATGGAAATTATACAGCTGTGTCAAAAAAACTATTTAAGTTAATGGCATTCGCCCAACCAGGATTTTCACTAATTTTCAACTTATTATTTGCTTGTATTCTTTGGCTGGGAACGATTCAAATTAGTCAGAATAATTTGCAAGTTGGACAACTAATTGCATTTATTGAATATATTTTTCATGCACTATTCTCATTTATGTTATTTGCAAATGTCTTTATGATGTATCCAAGAGCTGCCGTTTCTGCTAACCGGATTCAAGAGGTTTTAGATACAGAGGCAGTAATTACAGAAAACGAAGATGGTGTAACTGAAACAGAAACACATGGCTATTTAACTTTTGAAAATGTAACGTTTGCTTATCCTGGAAATACTGAAACGCCTGTCATCCGTGATGTCAGTTTTAGTTCGAAACCTGGTGAAACGATTGCCTTTATTGGAAGTACAGGTAGTGGGAAATCAACTCTTATCCAGTTAATTCCACGTTTCTATGATGTGACAAGAGGCCGGATTTTATTAGATGGTGTTGATGTTCGTGATTATAAATTAAGTGCATTACGCCAAAAAATTGGTTTTATTCCTCAAAAGGCGCTTTTATTTACAGGAACGATTGCTGAAAATATGCGTTATGGAAAGTGGAATGCAACAACTAAGGAATTGGAAGAAGCATCTGATATTGCTCAAGCAAAAGAGTTTATTTCTCTTAAACCGAAGCAGTTTGATGAGTTACTAGCAGAAGGTGGAAGCAACATGTCTGGTGGACAAAAACAACGTTTGTCAATTGCCAGAGCGATTGTTAAAAAACCTGATGTTTATATTTTTGATGATAGTTTCTCAGCATTAGATTATCAAACAGATGCTAATTTACGTGCTCGTTTGCGAGATGAAACTTTAGATGCAACAGTCTTAATAGTTGCGCAACGTGTGGGTACAATTATGCATGCAGATAAAATATTAGTGTTAAATGAGGGTGAAGTAGTTGGTAGTGGTACCCATCAAGAATTGTTGAAGACTTGTGATGTTTATTATGATATAGCTTCTTCCCAGTTATCGAAGGAGGAATTAGCATGAGAAATTCACTTGGATCGATTAAACGGATAGGTTCATATATTAAACCTTATAAAATTGGTTTTATTGTAGCGCTACTTTTAACGGTTATCTGTATGTTTGCCAATGCTCTTCAACCATTTATTATGGGCCTTATTTTGACAGAGGTGGGCCATAATGTTGCGGATATTGCCAATGGTGTTGCAGGAGCAGCGATTAATTTTCCATATGTAATAGAAATTATTATATATATGTTGATTATTGCATTGGTTTATCAAATTACAATGTACGCATCTGCTTGGTTAATGACAAATGTGGTGCAAAATACAATGCGTGATTTAAGAGCAGACATAGATAATAAAATTAATCGTCTGCCAGTTTCATATTTTGACAAAAATCAACAAGGGAATATCTTAAGTCGAGTAACAAATGATGTTGATGCTATCAGTAATGCGATGCAACAAAGCTTGATTCAAATTGTTAATTCTGTTTTGGGAATTGTATTTGCTGTTGGTATGATGTTAGTTCTTTCAATACCATTGGCTCTAATTTTAATTGTTACCATTCCTGTATCTATTTTGATTTCTAAATTTGTCGTAAATAAATCGCAACCTTATTTTAAAGGACAACAAAAATCTTTAGGTGAACTGAATGGATATGTTCAAGAGAGTTTTAGTGGATTTTCTGTAATCAAATTATATGGAAAAGAAGCTGATACATTGAAAGAATTTAAAGAAATCAATCATCGTTTAGCTAGTTTTGGCTTTAAAGCAGCATTTATTTCTGGTATTATGATGCCTTTAGTTGGGTTAGTTTCCAATCTTGGCTATATTGGAGTAGCTGTTTTTGGTGGATATGCAGTTATTCAAGGAACTCTAACTTTAGGTAATTTGCAAGCTTTCACCCAGTATGTTTGGCAAATAAACCAACCAATTTCACAAATTACTCAACTTTCTGGGGTTTTACAAAGTGCAGCAGCTGCAACAGGTCGAGTATTTGAAATTTTAGATGAGCCTGAAGAGAAACCAGATCAAGTC
>URWJ01000002.1 GCA_900551535.1 uncultured Granulicatella sp.
ACCTACTTTTTCTAAGATTTGCTCCATTTGCACTACCGAAATCGTCGTATCCATTTGCATGAGCACTTGTTGTAAGAGCAATCGTTGCATTTCGATTGGCTCTTTGAGGAAGGCTTCGCGGTGGAATGTGACTTTCTTCTTTCCTCTTTGGAAGAGCTGTTCTTGTTTTTCTTCTAGGATTGGCATCAAGCACGCCACGGCATCTGCAATCATTTGCGCACTCTTTTGGAAGTGGCTTCCGGCATTTGGATTTTCCTCTTTTAAAAACGGAATGACATGATGACGATATCTATTTCTTGTATAATCATCCGACTCATTCGATTCATCTTCTAAATAGGGAACGTCATATTTCTTAGCCTCTTGATAGAGTTCTTTTTTCTCATAAGATAAGAACGGGCGTAAAATGTCCAACTCTTTTACGAAACGTTTTTCCTTCATTCCAGAAAGACCTTCCAGCGTACTTCCACGCGACCATTTCATTAAAACGGTCTCCAATTGGTCATCTTGGTGATGCGCCAATACTAAATAGTCCGCCTCATGCTTTTTCGTCACTGCGCGGAAGAAATCATATCTAAAATCACGTAAGGATTTTTCAGAAGCTGTTACGTCCTCTGCTTCTTGCCAATGCTTTGTCTCGATTGGAATTTGATGCAGCTTGCAAAAACGATGAACGAGTTGCTCCTCATTCTCGGCTTGTGCTCTTAGTCCATAGTTGACATGGGCCACTACAAGTCGATTTTTTGCATCGTCTCCAAATAGAGTAACCATTGCATTCAAAAGAACCATCGAATCGACGCCACCGGATACGGCAAGCACATATTTTTTCTCAGTAAAGTTTTCTACATTTCTTCTAAAAAACGCTGTTAGTTGATGTTGCATTGGCCTCTCCTTTCTGTCAAAAAAATCTCCTCCAGTTTTCACCAGAAGAGATTGATGGTTTCATTATGAACGGCGACCGCCACGGCCCCCACGTTTCCCTTCAGTGTTACGTTTCAATGAAGTTAAACGGTCTTCAGAGTCTTTCAAGAAGGAACTCATTAGAGAATCGAAATCTGTTGCTTTTGCTTGCGAAGGAGATTTCTTTTCGTATGGAGCTGAAGTTCTGCTAGCAGAGCGATTTTTCTTAAAGTCTTGAGAGTCATTACGCGGTGTGAAAGGTTTCTTTGCACGTGGTTTGTCAGAAGAATCTTCTTTTGGTTTATCAACGGCACGACGAATTGAAAGGCTAATTTTGCCATCGTCCGCAATCGTCATGACTTTCACTTTAACCTCGTCTCCAACTTTTAAAACTTCTTTGATATCTTGAATGTATGAATCAGACACCTCGCTGATGTGAACAAGACCTGTCTTACGATCTCCTAAATCCACAAAAACTCCAAAATTTGTAATTCCAGTAACTTTACCAGGGATTACGTTTCCTACTTCGATTGACATATAAAAAGCGTTCCTCCTTCATTATTCCCTTTTCGATACACGCTTGACGTATCAAAAAGCTTCATTGCCTAACGGTTTTGAGTCGTCACCTTAACAACAGTTTCCCCTTGTTCGACTTCTTCTTTTGCTTGTTGTGCTTTATGCTCTGCAGTGTCATTTGGCGTGCTGAAGATGATTTCTCCAGTTTTGCTTAAATAATATTCACTACGTGCAAGTTTTGCGATATATTCATCGCTTTGAAGAAGTTCTACTTGCTGTGTTAACGATTCTTTTTGCTTTTCAGCAAATTCTTTTTCAGCCTTTGCTTGTTCAATTTTTTGATCTAATTGACTCGCTTGGCTAAATTGGTTCCCAATCCCGACAATCATTGATCCCGAAATGGCAATCACACCGACTAAAATCAGTTTAGTCATTAGTGAGTGACTCTTGAAAACGGGAGTAGAAGGTTTTTTCTGATTTAACTTGTTGTTCATTGAAATTACATTCGAATTTCTTTGTTGTGTTTCTTTCGTCACCTTAATTGTCTCCTTTTTTACTTATACAAACTGAGTATAACAAGAATGACGCTCATCGTCCATGGTTACACTAAGATTTTTTATAAATTTTTGAAAACTTCCTTTGAAATCAAAAATGATTCCGCTTTTCCTAACGGATATCTTTATAATAACTGGATTGTTATTAAAGAATCCGTTCGTCTTTGCGGAATCATTTGTAGTGTATCTATATTTTTTAGTTAACATCCTCGGTACGGAGTTTCACGCGTTTAATGACCACTTGATTTTCCGTTTCGCGAATGTAGTTTTTCAAGTTCTCAATAATGATTTCTTCGTCATTATGAATGCGAATCACGAGCTCATATTTTTCGCCATCGAGTTCGCGCGCTTCGACTTGAATCGATTGATAATCTTCAAAGTGGCAGTAATTATAAATCGACTGCACAATGGTTGGGTCTGGAATCTCACAGTAAATATTTACTTGACGTTGTTTCCCTTGCAAGATTGGTTGATACGCTAATTTTTGGACGATGACAATAATCGCGGCGCAAAGTGAACCGAAGAACCAGAATCCTCCGCCAATCGCAAGACCTATTCCGGCTGTAGCCCAAATTCCTGAAGCGGTGGTCAGTCCACTCACGCGTTTTTCACGCATGAAAATGATCCCCCCACCGATAAAGCTGATACCGCTGACCACTTGAGCGGCCACACGCGCTGTATCGTAATGCGGTGTATCAATGAAGGCTTCTTTTGAAATAATCATCATTAAGCAAGAAGTGAGCGCCACAATCATGTGAGTCTTAACCCCTGCTTGTTTATTTCTGGAGGTACGTTCGTAACCGATGGCAAGCCCACAAATACATGAAATTAAAATCGCCAAAAAATGACGCAATTCCATCATTGCATTAAATGGTTGAAAAAAATTAATTGCATTTAAATCCACGGTTTCCCCTCCTTATTTCTTTTAAAAAAGTACTATTTATATTACTCTTTTTTTATTTTTTTGTCAACAGAAAACGCATTCAAAACGAATACGACAACCATGCCGTATTCTCCACATCATTATAATTCTAGCGGTTCTTCTTTAATGAGCTTTTCTTCAAGAATTGTGAACATTTCCTTAGCGTCTTCTTTTCTCGTTGAATCTAGCAATGCTTCAACCTGTACTAAGACATGTTTGTTCCCGAATTGAATTGCGATTTTATCTCCGACTTTAACGTCTGTTGAAGATTTCGCTACTTTATCATTAATAAACACACGTCCCTTGTCGGCTACTTCTTTCGCAACCGTACGGCGTTTAATTAATCGTGATACTTTTAAAAACTTATCGAGTCTCATCATTTTCCTCTTTTCTACTAAATTTACGTAATAAAGTCTTTCCTTTTGGAATTAGAACCCATTCGCGTTTCGTAAATAAATTCCATTTCATCGTTCCTACCAGGAAAATCACCACTCCTATAACGGCAAAGACGATTGAAAAGACAAAGGCCATCGTTCTGGAATCCTGCAACCCTGCAAAATGCCATGCTCCGTATGATAATACCGAAACAATGACCGTCATGCCAAATGCAATGCCTGTAAGTAACTGCATAAAATTCCCGTCACGTAGGACACTTGTCATAATCTCTTTTGCAAAAGCCATCATCACAACCATCATGACACAAAGCCCTAAAGCTGTCGCTAGACTTGCGCCAAGCGTTCCAAACATCGCTACGAATAAGTAATTCGTACCAGCTTTCACTGCGAGTCCTGCTGTGAGTGCCAGTAGCGTTTTTGGATATTGATGCTGACTCTGGAAAATACCATGCAGCGACATAATGACAGATGCAAAGAAAATACTAGTGACATAGACAAGGAGCACTGCCTGTCCATTAGCATCTCCAAAGAGGGCGGTATTTAACCACGGCAAGATGGCAATCATTCCCATCGTTGCGACTACCGAGAAGGTAATCGTCATTCGAAGAAGTGATGTTGACAGTCTCTTAAATTCCAAGTCACGCCCTTTCTTAAAGGCACGTGATAACATCGGCATATAGCTGGATGAAAATCCGACTCCGACGACCATTCCTAATTGAACAAGCGGCTGCCCTCTATCGTAAATTCCTTTGAGGTCTTTTGCGACTTCCGGAAGCATTCCTTGAGTAGTTAATACATTATACACAGAGAATGAATCCACCAATTGGAACAAGACTAAAATCGAACTGAGTAGACAAATAGTTCCTCCTTCAAAGGCAAAGCGTTTAAAGAGATGCCCAAATGTCGGCACTTCCATGTCTACTGGCGTAATCGTCAAGGCGTCGAGTGGATCTTTTGTTTCTTTAACTACATAATACAGCATCACAAGAATCGCAAACACGGCCGCAATCGTCGCACTCGACATCGCCCATGTGCCCATCGTGTAGTAATCTGAAATGGTGCTACCAAACAGACTCGCCACGAAGAGAATCACCGCGACACGAACGACCTGCTCCACCACTTGCGAGATGGCAGTCGGCATCATTCGAAAACTTCCTTGGAAATAACCCCTTGTGATGACCAGAAACGGCATCAATAGAAACATCCACGATACGCTTTGAACGACTGGCAAGAGTTCTACGTCTCCCATCCAGTGGGCAATCATTCCCGCACCCAAATGGAGGAAGGCAAAAATCCCCACTCCAATAAGGCTCGCAATCACGAATAACTGCTTCAATAATTTCTTTAAATGTGTCGACTCCAAGTATTCCGCAACGACATTGGACACGAATACCGGGAATCCCGTCAATGCAAAGGTCATGCCGATTCCATAAATAGGATACACCTGCTGATATACATAAAACCCGGTGTTGCCCACCATATTTTGGAAAGGAACTCGGTACACCGCGCTTAAAATCTTAGCAATAAACGCGGCAATCGAGAGCGCAATCGCCCCTTGCATCATCCCTTTACTATTTATCTTCTTCATGTTTTTCCTCATCGCGGGCTAAAATTTCCCCGCATGTTTTTACAAACAGTTTAACTTGCTCCAACCATAAGTCAACAGGCTTTTGCGTGATATTTAATAAAATCTGAAGACTTTCGCCTTTGTTGGCTACTTGCGCTGGTAATTTCACCGGACCAAGCGCTTCAAAGACGGGCACCCCTTGTAAGCGAGTCGCACTTGGCGGCGCAATCGTAATCGTCACCGAATTGTCTTTCCGTTTAATCGATACGACGTCAATCTCGTTGGCGTAATGCTTAATGAGTCCTACTTCTGCTAACGCGCTAACTTCATCCGGGAAATCGCCGAAGCGGTCGATAAAGTCATCGAGCAATTCTTCATAAGCTTCCACACTATCAATCGAGCGAATCCGTTTATACATCTCGATTTTTTGACGTTCGTCTTGAATATAACTTGCTGGAATATACGCATCAATCTGTAAGTCGATTTCAACCGTTTCTTCGTCAGACTTCACTTCTTTTCCTTGTTTCTTCAACACGGCTTCACTTAATAATTGAGAATATAAATCGAATCCGACCGAATCGATAAATCCGTGCTGTTGTTTCCCAAGTAAATTCCCTGCCCCACGAATCGATAAGTCGCGCATGGCAATCTTGAATCCAGATCCGAGTTCTGTAAAGTCACGCATCGCTTGCAGACGCTTCTCGCTGACTTCGGTTAAGACTTTATCTGGTTGATACATGAGGTACGCATAGGCAATACGGTTTGTACGCCCAACACGTCCACGCAATTGATACAACTGCGAAAGCCCCATATGATCGGCATTTTCAATAAAGAGAGTATTCACGTTTGGAATATCCACCCCGGTTTCGATAATCGTGGTCGTCACTAACACATCGTATTCCCCTTCAATAAATTGGTAGAGAATATTCTCTAGCGTCGTTTCACTCATTTGACCGTGAATCACACCCACACGACATCCTGGAACGAGAGCTCTCAGTTCATCGGCCTTCTTCTCAATCGTTTCGACACGATTATATAAATAGAAGACTTGACCGCCACGAGCCATTTCACGTTCGATGCCATCACGAATGGTCATCGGGTTCTGTTCCATCACGAAGGTTTGAACCGGATAACGGTTTGCTGGTGGCGTCTCAATTACAGATAAATCACGCACCCCAAGCATTGACATATGGAGCGTTCTTGGAATTGGCGTTGCCGTTAGCGTTAATACGTCCACTTGCGATTTCAATTGTTTCAAACGTTCCTTATGCTTCACTCCAAAGCGTTGTTCTTCGTCGACAATTAACAGTCCTAAATCTAGAAACTGTACGTCTTTTGAGAGCAGACGGTGCGTTCCGATGACGATATCGACTGCACCTTTGCGAAGCTTTTCAATCGTTTCTTCTTGTTCCTTTTTACTACGGAAACGACTTAATAGTCCGATGGTAAATGGATAATCCGAGAAGCGTTGTACGAAATTCTCGTAATGTTGCTCGGCAAGAATCGTTGTTGGTACCAAAACGGCCGCTTGTTTTCCATCCATGACCGCCTTGAAGACTGCACGCATGGCTACTTCCGTTTTCCCGTATCCAACGTCCCCAACAAGAAGACGATCCATCGGTTTGTCCTTTTGCATATCTTCCTTAATTTCCGCAACACTTCGCAGTTGGTCTTGCGTTTCCGTGTACGGGAAGGCTTGTTCGAATTCTTGTTGTTCCACTGTATCACGGCTAAACGCATACCCTTTTTCGGCGTCACGTTTGGCATAGAGTTCGATGAGTTCATCGGCGATATCTTCAATCTTGGCTGTTACTTTACGTTTCGTCTTCGCCCATTCCGTACCACCCAATTTATTGAGTTTTGGAACTTTGGCATCAGACGACACATATTTTTGAACGAGCTTAATTTGAGAGACTGGAACGAATAAATTTCCACCATCTTGATAGTGAATCGACATGTAGTCTTGGTGGATACCGCCAATTTCGAGCGTCTCCATCCCTTGGTACACACCGACCCCGTGATTCACGTGAACCACATAGTCCCCAACAGCTAACTCAGTGTAACTCTTCAAGCGTTCCGCGTTCGAGATTTTTTGATTTCGCGGCGCGCGTTTTGTCAATTTATTGAATAATTCGCGTTCCGTTAAAATGGCAAATTTATCTTCTGGCAGCTCAAATCCATTGTGCATCTTGCCAACCATGATTTGGAGTTGCCCTTCTAGCACGGCCCCGTTTGAAATGACACTCTTGATTTCAAAATCGGCAAAGGTTTGTTCGACCTTTTGCGCACGTTTGGCATCATCGACTAAGACGATAACGGTTGCGCCTTGTTTCTTCCAACGGTCCGCTTCGACTTTCACCATCGGCATTTGCGAGAAGAACTGCGTCATTGTGCGTGTTGTAATCGGATGAATCGCATCAAGCGCGAGTCTTCCGAGCCCTTTTTGGAAAATGGCTAAATACGTTCTCGAGAGCGGACTTTCTTTTAACACTTTTCGTCCATCTTGAACAAGCGACAATCCAGAAGCAATCGCACCCGTTTCGATATGGTGCGTCTTCCAATAGCCCGCCTCTTCTTCTAAGGTTTTGCTCTTTTCGATAAAACGAGCGTAATCATCAATAATGAGGTACGCATCTTTAGAAACATAATCTAATAAGCTTGTCTTCTCTGGATAAATACATTCCAAGAAATACGTTAAGTTCGATGGAATTTCCGCATTTTCTAATTGCGCATCGATGGCTTGTTGAATATTTTTAACTTGATCTTTTCGCTCTGGACTTTGAGCCGCCTTCACGTCCTTCTCATAGAGCGCGTGGATTTTGGCTTGCGCCTTCCAGACTGCTTCCTTTTGAAGTGGCAAGTCTGTGGCCGGTAAAATGCGCACTTCATTAATCACATCCATCGAGCGTTGCGTCTCCGCATTAAACGCACGAATCGAGTCCACTTCTGTATCAAAGAAATCCAGACGTAGTGGATATTCTTGGTCGAGCGGGTAAATATCGACAATACTTCCACGAAGCGCAAATTCACCAGGAGTCGCCACCATATTTTCACGGCGATACCCTAATTCCACTAACTGCTCTACAAAGGCATCCATCGATTCGATTTCAGACCCCATTGCGAGTTCAATCGAGCTCTTCTTCCATACCGCTGCTGGCACTAAGAGCTTTTGAATCCCAGAGAGCGGCACGATAACGATTCCTTTTTCACCACGACTTAAGAAATCGAGCGTGCGAATGCGTTGGCTCACCACATCCGGTGACACTACCGAGAAATCCGCCGCAAGCGACTCTTCTACCGGGAAAAGGTGTACAACCTCATCGTCATACCACTCCGATAACTCTTCGTAGGTTTGCGTTGCTTGTAAGAGCGTTGGCGTCACAATCACTAATTGCTTGTCTAATTTCTCAAATGCGCATGACTCGGCCAAATGCTTTACAGATCCACTGAGACCTAGCACGAGTTGACTCTCATGTAAATCAAGAGTATCGAACCACTCTTTAAATCCTTTCAGTTTACTAATGGTTTGGTGCAATAATTGCATAATGTTCTCCTTTTTCCAACGACAAAAAGAGACCGCAAAAGAATTTTGCAGCATCTCTTTCCCTCTATTTGTTAATTAAATTGATTCATTGTTTTGACGAAATCGCTCGTTTCAATCCACGAACGAATCGCATCGACACTCTTTTGCACAGCAAAAATAATGTCCTCTTCTTCCTCTTTTTCAAAACGGTTGAGCACATGTCCTACGACCGTACGCCCATCTTTTGGACGACCAACCCCAACCTTAATACGGTTAAACTCGCTAGTACCCAGGCACGAAATAATACTCTTAATTCCGTTATGTCCTCCTGCACTCCCTTTTTGACGAAGACGAATCTTTCCAACTGGCAGATCCATATCATCATAAACAACCAGCAAGTCTTCAATTCCAATTTTAAAATAATTCATCAGCGGACGAATCGCTTCCCCCGATAAGTTCATAAACGTCAACGGCTTCATGAAGATGACTTTCTCACCACCGATTTGCACCTGCGCAAATACCGCATCAAAGAGCGCCTTATCAAAATCAAACTTCTCTTGATAGGCCACTTCATCCATTGTCATGAACCCGACATTATGTCTTGTCCCTTTATACTTTGCTCCAGGATTCCCTAGACCAACGACTAATTTCATACTTTCACCTATTCTTTTTTCTTCTATTGTGTTATTATACCATACCCCTACACCGTCCCGTTATTAATTCACATTTTCACGAAATTGTGTTTTTTATGTATTATTTGTCATAAAAGAGGACTTATGAAAATCAATTTTTAAAAAATCGTGCTATACTTGTTTATGGATATTCCATCACTAATTTTTTAGGAGGTATGAATATGGAAAAATCTCAAAAACATGGTAATAAAGTAATTTTAGTCGGTGACGGTGCCGTTGGTTCTAGTTATGCATACGCACTTGTATTACAAGGGATTGCTGAAGAACTAGGAATTATCGACATCAATTTCGAGAAAACAGAAGGCGATGCGTTAGACTTATCACATGCCTTAGCTTTCAATGCCCCTAAAAAGATTTATGCGGCAACATATGAAGACTGCCATGACGCAGATATCGTATGTATCACAGCAGGAGCTGCTCAAAAACCTGGCGAAACTCGCTTGGACTTAGTTTCTAAAAACTTAAAAATCTTGAAAAACATCGTAGACTCTATTATGGCGAGCGGATTCAACGGAATCTTCCTAATGGCGTCTAACCCAGTAGATATCTTAACTTACGCAACTTGGAAATTCTCAGGACTTCCAAAAGAACGCGTTATCGGATCTGGTACTTCTTTAGACAGTGCTCGTTTCCGTCAAACAATCGCTGAATTAGTGGGCGTTGACGCTCGTAACGTTCACGGATATATCATGGGTGAACACGGAGACACTGAATTCCCAGTTTGGTCACATACAAACGTCGGCGGTTTACAAATTTATGAATGGGTTCGTCAAAATCCACACGTTGATGAAGAAAAATTAGTTGAAGTATTCTTCCAAGTACGTGACGCTGCTTATGAAATCATCGCTAAAAAAGGTGCTACTTACTACGGTATCGGTGCTACTCTAGCGCGTATTACAAAAGCAATCTTAAATAACGAACAAGCCATCTTCCCATTATCGGTATACCTTGAAGGTCAATATGGACAAAACGATATTTTTATCGGAGCTCCAGCCGTTATCGGACGTGAAGGAATTCGTCAAATCATCGAAATTCCTCTAGCGGACTCTGAACAAGAGAAAATGGACTTATCTGCTAACACATTGAAATCAATCTTACACGATGCTTTCGAAAAATTAGAAGCAGAAAATAACTAATACAACAACAAAACACCGTACCAAGAAAATTTCTTGGTACGGTGTTTTTCATTTTCTTAAAATAACGCAAATAGTGGTACAAGTAAAATCGGCATAAAGATAGCTGGCAAGAAGTTTAACACTTTAATCTTCGTAATTCCTAGTAAGTTCATTGCTAACCCGACTAATAGTACGGAACCCACTGCTGACATCGATACGGTTACCACATCATTTAAATGAGGAGCCACTAGTTGAGACAAGCCCACTAAAATTAACTCATATGCAATGACCGCCACTGCAGAAAGCCCTACTCCAATCCCTTCCGTTGCCGCAAGGAAAATTGAAGTAATCCCATCTAATACCGACTTCGTTTGAAGCAACGCTGGATCTCCAGTAATTCCTAACTGGATAGACCCCATTGTAGCAAGTGCCCCTACGCAGAAAATCATGACTGCCGCAACGAACCCTTCTCCGATATTTAAATTATTTTCTTTGCCTTTGGATGCCTTCTCCTGAAGCCAGTCTGAAAACTTACGTACTCGCTCCTCCATTTGAAGCCCTTCTCCGACAACGCCCCCACATACCAGAGATAAAATCATAATCAAGCTATTCGGGATTTGAATTGCGCCTTTAATTCCGACCAGGAATACACATAGCGCTAATCCTTGCATGATATGTTGAGCGAAACGCTCTGAAATAATGTGTCGTAAAAACACACCTGCAAGCGCTCCGATGACAATTACTGTTCCATTTATTAATATAATCACTTGAAAAACTCCTTCATTTAAACTGTCACGTGAAGGAATTTCTCTCCTTACACTATTCCACAAACAAACTTTGTGGATCTTCAAAAGGACTAACTCCGTCCTCTTCAGTCTCGTGTTTTCTCTCTAAGAAGTACACTTCTTCAATCACCACTTCGGTCACATACACTTCTTGATGATTCTTGTTAGTGTAGCGACGGGTATTGAGTCGCCCTTCCACGCCAATACGGTCTCCCTTTTTGACAAACTTGCCAATCCGTTCTGCAATTTTTCCCCAGGCGACCACTTGGATAAAGTGTGAATGATAGGAATCATCGCTGTTACGGTATACATTTTGCACCGCGATGGTATTATTAAACACACTCTTTCCGGAAGGTTGAAGCTGTTGCACCTCTACCTCTTTGACAACACGACCAATTAAAGATACTAAGTTCATAAGACGAACCTCCTATAGTTTTTTCTATAGTTAGCTACGCCACACTTCCTCTAATTGGCTTTTCCTTCTTCTCTTAATTTTTGAGAAAACTCAGAAATCTTACGCAATCTGTGATTTACCCCTGATTTTGAGATAGGCCCAGAAGGTAACATTTCGCCTAACTCTTTCAAACTAATTTCTGGATTCTCCAAACGGATTTTTGCAATATCCGATAATTTATCCGGCAAGGCATCAAGTCCTACCGTATCTTCAATATATTGAATCTCTTCGATTTGACGAGTAGCTGCGTTCACCACTTTATTAATATTGGCGTTCTCGCAGTTTACTAAACGATTCGCCGTATTTCGCATATCACGAATAATTCGGATATCTTCAAAATGCAACATCGCCTTGGAAGCATGAATCACGGCAAGGAAGTCTGCGATTTTCTCGGCTTCTTTCAAGTACGTGATATACCCCTTACGACGCTCAATCGTTCTGGCATTCAACCCAAACGCATTCATCATCTGACAAATATCGTCGTTATGCTCTTCGTAAATCGAATAAATCTCTAAGTGATAACGGCTTGTTTTCGGGTCATTAATCGAACCACCCGCCAGAAACGCCCCACGAAGGTAGGCACGCATCTTCTCTTCGTCTTCACGAACATTTTCTGGAACGCGCATATTAAATAAGCCGCTCGACTTGATATTCAAGTCTTCCAGAATCTCTTCTGTTCCGTGTTTCAAACGTACGATATACACATTGTTCTTCTTCAGTTTCATCTTACGGCGAACCAAGAGTTCACTTTCCACTTGATAATACTTCTTCAAGAGCACATAAATCCGTCGGGCAATCGTCGCGTTTTCCGTTTGGATATTTAAAATCAATTGACGATTCAAAATCCCAACCGCCCCATTCATTCGAATGAGCGCCGCAAGTTCATATTTTGAATAATCATATTGCACTTCTAGTTGGGTTAGTTCTTGTTTTGTTTCTGCAGCAAATGATAGTAAGGACACAGGCCTCCTCCTTTCTCTTCTAGTCATGTTGAAGGAGCCAAGAGGAAGTCTTGGCTCCTATTTCATTCGTTATTATTCAATTCGTGCACTTTGTAGGAGACGGAATAATTCGTCGATAACTTTTTCACCATCATGGTATACGCCTTTTTCACGTAATTTAATAAAGTCAGACGACACTACTCGGCATCCCTCGTCGCGCAATCCTTGGAAGTCGTACTTCACTTGGTAAAGATACTCTTCATTCTTTTGTTGGTTTAAGTACTCTTCTGGCACTGCCTCTGTATTCACGAGAACAGTATCGATAAATTTAGTTCCTAAATGGTCATGCAACACGCGTACATGATCTGCATCGGTAAAGTGTTCCGTTTCACCAAGTTGCGTCATGATGTTACAGATGTACACCACTTCCGCTTTCGTTTCGCAAACGGCTTGACCGATATCGCTAATCATTAAGTTTGGCAAAATACTAGTATAAAGACTACCAGGTCCTAGTACAACCATATCGGCTTCCATAATCGCATTGATGACTTCACGTGCCGCCATTGGAGTTCGGCTATCATCGAGCTTACGATTCTCGTCGTAGCAATGCACGGAAACTCGTTTAATCTTCTTGCGATATTTAACAAGTTCCGCTTCCCCGTCCACAATCGTTCCATCTTGGAATTCAGCACGGAGTAATAATGGCTCTTCAGCGGCAGGATACACATGTCCTTCCACCGCCATCATACGGCTTAGGAGACGAATCGCATCGAAAATATTTCCACGCATCTCTGTTAAGGCCGCAATGATTAAGTTCCCAATCGCATGTCCGGCGAAGAATTGATCGTCGGAATTGAAACGATATTGGAAAATTTCTTTTTGTAAAGCGTTCATCGGAGAAAGAGCAATCATACAGTTACGAATATCTCCTGGCGGTACAACGTTCATATAATCTCGAATGATTCCTGAACTTCCACCATCATCGGCAACCGTTACAATCGCAGTCACATCCGCATCTCTCTTACGAAGGTTTCTCAGTAGAACTGGGAGCCCTGTCCCTCCACCAATAACGGTGATTTTCGGGCCTTTCTTCCTCGAAGGGTTCGGTGTTACCTCGAACATCATGAGCGTCCATTCCCTTCTTTACGACGGTCTTTGTCACGATGAGAGATTTTCACGTTATAAGAGTCTGATAATAATTCGCGTCCGATACGTTCCGCAAAAGCTACAGAACGGTGTTGACCACCAGTACATCCGATGGCAATCGTCACGCTAGATTTTCCTTCTTTTTTGTAGCCTGGAATTGAGAAGTCGAGTAAGTCCATCAATTTGTGATAGAACGTCTTCGCTTCTGGTTGACTCATGACATAATCATACACAGGTTCATCTAATCCAGTTAATGGACGTAACTCTGCAATATAGTGTGGATTTGGTAAGAAACGTACATCCATCACGATATCCGCATCGATTGGAAGTCCGTATTTAAATCCAAATGACATCACTTGGATTGTGAAAATTCCTTCGCTGCCTGTAGAGAATGCTTGCATGATTTCTTCACGTAATTTACGAGGTGAAAGATTTGTTGTATCAATCACTTTTTGTGCACGTGTCTTGATGTCTTGTAATAAACGACGTTCCGCAATAATCCCATCGTAAATACGACCATCACTTGCTAGAGGGTGCGTTCTTCTTGTTTCTTTGTAACGAGAAACAAGCGCATCATCGCTCGCTTCTAAGAATAAAATTTTTGTTGTAATAAATGATGTGTTATCAAGGCCTGCAATAGCGGACATGATTTCATCAAAGAACGCGCGTGAACGTAAGTCGATTACGAGCGCAATTTTTGTAATTTTTCCTGATTCTTTTACTAATTCCCAAAATTTTGGTAGAAGACTTGGTGGCATATTATCGACACAGAAATATCCCATGTCTTCGAAACTTTGCATTGCAACAGTTTTCCCTGCCCCACTCATACCTGTAATGACGACTAATTCTAGTTGATCTACTGCCATTGTCATTCTCCTATCTCAAACGATATTGTTATCTTTACAATTATAACACATCCGGGCGTGTCATCGTTAACTTTTTTAGCAAAAAACACGATTGTTCGCACAAAAAAACGAGGGTTCACCCCTCGCTTTCATTAATCTTTCACTTGCATCACTTCAGACGGAATCTGAATATGAACCGTCGTTCCTTCTCCAATAGTTGAGTCTACACTAAGCGTAACGCCTAATCGTTTGGCAATCTCTGCAGATAAGTAAAGCCCTAGCCCTGTCGATTGGTGGTTCACACGACCATTGTAGCCACTAAATCCACGTTCAAAAATTCGTTTAATATCGTAAGGAGCAATCCCGATTCCCGTATCTTCAATCGTTAACGTGCTCCCATCAAAAAGAATGCGAATCGTTCCCTCTTCAGGCGTATATTTCACCGCATTCGATAACACTTGCTCGACGATGACGCCTAACCACTTCGAATCCGTGACCACCTTTTTCTCAGTAGGAACATAGTCCAAATGCAATTTCTTCGAAATAAAGAAGGTTGCGTATTTCTTCAAGAGCGGACGAATCACCTCATCGATAGAAATCGTTGAAATCGATAAGTCTTGATGGAAACTTTCCATTCGAACGTAATGCAGTGCTAGTTCTGTATAGGTCGTAATCCGAACGAGTTCTTGACTCAATAAAGATTTCTCAGACGTTTGCGGCAACTCACGAATCAACAACTGGCTCGCGGCGATACTCGTTTTAATTTGGTGCGCCCATAAAGTATAGTAGTCCACATCTTCCTTGCGAAGTTGCTTCATCTTCGTACTTAACCCTCGCATATCCGACTTTTCTTGTTGGATGGCCTCATATAAATGACTCACAACGGGCGAAAACCCATCGTCTAGCGTCGTCACTTCCTGCTGCAAACTTCGAACAACTTCTCTGTACTTTCTCCAATCGTGCCATAAAAGTGCACCAGCGACTACCAAAAGGAAAAAGGCTAGTAAAAATAAATAATAGCCGACTTCTGAATTGAGCCAATTAAAAACAAAGAAGAAGCCAATCGAAAACACTTCGATGAAGGCCAGTGCTCCGAGTAAGAAGGCATGCGATTTGAACCAAGCCATACTAAATTCCACTTTTGTCTTCATTCAATCACTTCCGCCAATCCATACCCGACGCCTTTTTTCGTCGTGATTAATTTTTCCAATCCGATTTCGCCAAGACGCTTCCGCAAACGAGCAACCGTCACAGACAAGGTATTATCATCGACAAACACATCGCTATTCCACAACGCATTCATTAAATCTTCCCTCGGCGCAATATCGCCTTGTTTTTCAAATAGTACACGCAAAATGATAAATTCATTTTTCGACAACTCGATGACATTGCCCTCATAAGAAACCTTTCCGCTTCCAAGCTGCAAGGCAATCCCCTTATATTCCAGCCAATCCTTTTGCTGAACGAACTCATAACTACGACGCATCATCCCTTGGATTTTTGCGACCAATACACTTGGTTCAAACGGCTTTGTCATATAATCATCCGCGCCCATATTAATCGACATCACAATATCCATCGCCTGATCACGCGACGACAAGAACATAATCGGCACTTGAGACACCTTACGAATCTCTTGGCACCAATAATAGCCATTATAAAACGGCAATGTAATGTCCATAATCACCAACTGCGGATTAACTGCT
Organism: uncultured Granulicatella sp.; assembly: GCA_900551535.1. Classification (GTDB taxonomy): domain Bacteria; phylum Bacillota; class Bacilli; order Lactobacillales; family Aerococcaceae; genus Granulicatella. The sequence goes on from URWJ01000002.1 coordinate 16,059, forward strand.
AAAAATTGAGTGTATACTTGCGAGAAGTCTTCCACCGCAACCACTTCATAATTCCATTTTTCTAATTCTTGTACAATTGCATCACGAATGACTTTTTCATCTTCAACAATCATTATTGTTTGCATACACTCACCTCGTTTTCATTGTAACATCTTTCCAATTCACAGAAAACCATCTATTTCCTAATTTCTCGTATCATTTCCCATAAAGTCGTTTGATTCTCTTGCTCCGTTCCAATTTCATATACGAAGCCATCGGACTCGTCACGACCAAAGATAAAGAGCTCTACCGGCTGCGACTCGTCTATCCCCAAAATCCGACTGACCACTGGAAGTTGAATGCTATATTTCAGATAAAATTCATTATCCCCAGTAGGACTTTCTTCTTTCTTTGTATAATTCTTATTTACCAATTTTGCCTTTGCCAAAATCTCTTGATTCAATTGCAATTCCTGGAACAAGAACTTTCCTTGTGGCCAGAGTTTTTTCGCCTCTTCTTCGTTTTCAAAAACAAACTTTCCATCCACATATTGGAACGGTATACTTTTCTCTTCTTCCTTAGTTTTAGAATTGAGCTGCTTAATCGTTCCAACTAGCGGCTTCCCTTTTTCCCTAGCCTCAAGATAAACAAATACATTCGAGTCACCGACTACACGCATCTGACTCACAGTAAATCCATTCGGAAACTGCTCAAATAAATCTTCAATATTTTCTGTCGGATAAACACGACTCAATTCTTTCCCAGCCAGCTCTTCAAGATACCCACGACTTTCGTGACCCTGGCATCCCACTAACATCGCAACGCATAACATCAATAGCCCAATCCACGACCATTTCTTTAACTTCACACACAAAACCTCACTTTGCAATTCAGTGCCTTCATCATACCATATCCCGCCTACACCGTAACACTCCCTAACAAAATCCTAAACTTTAGAACAAAAAAAGAATTAAGCAAAGTTGCTTAATTCCCTTCTTACTCTTCAATTCGTTCAATAAATGTAAAATCACTATCTACCTCGACTGAAAGTGAGTAGTAATAACCTCTATTTGCATTACTGCCATGTAATCCTAATGTGACTTGTTGTTTCTTTTCAAGCCCAAGGAACTCATTTATTTGTTCATTATTAACAACATATTTTATTTCAAAGCTACCGTTATTACCGTTATAGTAAGTATCCTTTAGTTTTAATTTCGAAAGAATCTCTTTATTCAATGTCATTTCTTGGAATAAAAACCTTCCTATCGGCCAAAGCTTCCTCGCCTCTTCTTCATTATCATATGAGTACTTTCCTTTATCATACGTAACAACAATTTTCTTTTCCTCAGCTCCACTTTTTATATCGATTTGTTTTATTGTTCCTTCAATAGGTTTTCCTTTTTCAGTTCCATCTAGTTCGATTTTAATAATTTTATCTGTTAATAGATAAGATTGATAAATCGTAAACCCATTAGGAAATTCCACAAATAGATCTTCCAAGTTTTTAGTCGGATAAACACGACTGATTTGATTCCCAATTCGCTCTTCCAAATATTCTCTGCTATCTCTTCCTTCACATCGAAACAACATAAAGATTATCGCAAAAAACATTGCAATATAAAATACCTTTTTCCCTTTCATAACTAACCCTTTCTACTTGTTAAACATTCTCAAAGTTCAAATATTACTCGCTGATTCTTTCTCTAAATTTAAAATTTCTGTCTAACTCAACTGTAAGTGTGTAATAGTACCCTCTATTCGCATTACTTCCGTGGAATCCTAATATAACTTGAGGTTGATTTTCCAATTCGAGAAACTCGTTTATTTGTTCATTTTTAACGGTATATTCTAAGTCAAAACCACCACTATTACGGTTGTAGTAAGTATCCTTTAATTTAAATTTCGATAAAATCTCTTTATTCAATGTCATTTCTTGGAATAAAAACTTTTCTTTCGGCCAAAGTTTTCTTGCCTCTTCTTCATCGTCGTATGAATACTTTCCTTTATCATACGTAACTGCGATTTTCTTTTCCTCAGCCCCACTATCTCTATTAATTACTTTTATCGTTCCTTCTATAGGCTTCCCCTTCTCAACCCCATCTAATACTATGTCAATGAACTTATCTGACAACTGATAAGATTGATAAATCGTAAACCCATTAGGAAATTGCTCAAATAAATCTTCCAAGTTTTTCGTCGGATACACTCGACTGATTTGATTCCCTATTCGGTCTTCTAAATAAGCTCTATTATTTCTTTCATTACATCCATATAGTATTGTGATTACTGAAAAAAATAGTGCAAAATAAAATAGCTTTTTCCCTTTCATACTCGGATCCTCTCTACATGACCTTTTTAGTTATTCATAAACACGTTCCTTAAATTCTAACCCCGTTTTATTACGAACCGCTACAGTATAATAATATCCTACATTACTATTGCTTCCATGAAACGATATATCTAACACTTCTGATTCATCTAATTCAAAAAATTGATTTAAACCACTGTTTTGAATAGCGTAATATATCTCAAAACTCCCATTTTTTGGATTGTATGATTTATCTTTCAGTTTTAAACGCGACATTACATCCTTATCTATCTTCATTTCTTGGAACAAGAATCTTTTATATCTCCAAAGTTCTGTTGCTAATTTTTCATCAGAAAAAGAAAACTCCTCATTCTGATACTTCACTTCCACTTGAGAAGTTACCTCTCCATTTTTTCGTCTTACTTTTTTTATGGTTCCCTCAATCATCCGTGTTACAGGATTTCCTGTCAGTTCAACCTTGATTCGATATTCCCCTTCAGTATGAGCTTGAAAAATCGTAAAACCGCTAGGAAATTGCTCAAATAAATCTTCCAAGTTTTTAGTCGGATACACTCGACTGATTTGATTTCCAATTCTATCTTCTAAATAGCCTCTACTATTTCTTTCGTTACATCCATATAGAATTGCGATCAACGAAAAAAATAGTACAAAATAAAATAGCTTTTTCCCTTTCATACTCGGAACCTCTCTACATGACCTTTTCTTTTAATCATATCATACTTTGCAAACGAAACGATACACCCTTATCAAAATCTCATTTCCAATTTCACAAATACTATTCCTATCTATAACAAAACTTTAAAATGTAAAGAAAAAGAATTAAGCAAAGTCGCTTAATTCCTTTCTTACCCTTCATTTAACTTTTTTATTGACATGCTATAAACTTAACCATTTCTCGTTTTCGTTCTCAATCGATTGAGTAATAGCCTTTGAAAATTGCCCTTTAATTTCTTCATCAATTTCTGAATTGATTTTACGAATTTCTTGATTTGCTTTTTCTCCAATCTTTGAAAGAGCAATATTATATTCTTCTAAATAGCGATTTCTCATGTCTATTCTCCTAGGTGCGTAAATCAAACGTACTAATAGTTTATCCATTGTTTTAGCTATGGCCCCAAATGCTTGATTTACATCATCTGGAAATTGATTATAAATTTGATTCATAGTACGTTCTACTTCATCAGAAAATCTAAACATTTTTACTCCTCTTATTGTTCTTCAGCATTTAGCTTTCGAAATTTATTTTGTAAGTCTTCAATTTGCATTTCTTGCACACGAACCGTTTCTCTATAATGAACATATAAATCTTCAACATTATTTTCGATAGCTTTTCTTCTAAGTACAAATTGATTCTTATTAGCTTCAGAGTACGTATTAAAAATTTGTTTTAATCTATTTAACTCTTCTTCACTATATCCATTATCTTTTTTTAAATCATAAATAACCCTGTCATATTTATCTTCTAACCATCTAGAAATAGATTTTTCAAAACCCATTAATTCACTCAACTCATTTTCAAGTTTCTTTTTTTCTTTATTAAACTTATCTTTTATTTCATCTAATCTCAAATAGGCTTCTTTTATTTTTATGACTACTTCATCTTTATCATTCATCACTGATTATCCTTCTAATGTAAACAAATTTTCTAATTCTTTATCTTTTTCAACTAATTCCTGAATACCAGTATCAAGATTAGTTTTTAATCGATTAAATGTATCCACAATATCTTGAACTTCTTTTTCCTTTTCACTACAATGGCGAGAAATTTCACCAACAATCGAGTCATAATGAACTCCTGCTTCTGCATAGGCTGATAATAATTCATCTGGACTTAGACTCAATCCTAAATTAGAATTTTTTAAAGAATCATACAAGCTCTGTGCTTTATATTGAGTCCCTTCCCCCGAATGTTCTATTAGTTCTAATGATGATGTTGACACATTAATTAATCCCTCTGAAAGAATTTGCGCTTGCATTGCATCTAGATAAACCAATTGAGAACTTGTTACCCCTTCGAGGCTAATAGAATTAGAGTTGGCAAAGGATCTTTTTTTCTTTTTTAGAGATTGCATCCTACTACTTACCTTTTCTATTGTCGAAACCAATTGTTCTTCTGCATTAATAATTCGTAATATCTTTGCAACTTGTTCCGCATTCTCCACAATAGGGTCTAATCCATGTCCACTCGAAATTGGCAGAGTAAATTTATCTCCTACAAATACACCATTGAACTTTTCACTAATGTTTGTTAACGGATCATTTTTTGCAACAATACGAACAATTCTACCAGTATAGTTCTCAATATCTTCATTGATTTGATTAATATTTTGAGAAACTATGGGACTAATTTTTATTTGAATCCCTTTCATATAAAGCGGGGCAGGATTATACACTATTGCCATCTTAGAATTATATCTGAGTGCGACACGCATTGCGACGTTCCCACCAAGCGAATGACCAGTTGGAATTAAATTCTCAGCACCATATTTTTCTGCTAGTTTTTCATAGAATTTGAATGCAGGCGGATAGTGAATTCCTGTTCCTAAGAAAATACCTGAACCATCGGCATAAATATCTTCCAATTTATTTCCCTCTAAATTGGTCCCAGTATAAGAAACAATTATCTTGCCCGTATCTTTGTCACGAAAAGCCGTTCCACTTGTCCCTGTTACCTTATCATAAAAATCATCGAGATATTCTAAATTCTCTGGAATTCTTTTGTTTGATTTCACTCTTTTAATTACAACAGAGATATCTTGTTCTTTTGGATTAGCAATTCTGTCTTTTTCAAATTCATATGAAAGATTAGAACCATCTAAAGAAGGTATCAAACTTCCAGTTTCTTGAACGCTCCCCATAACTCACCTCCTGAATTAGTCACTAATTCGCTCTAAAAATATTAAATTACTATCTACCTCAACTGAAAGTGTGTAGTAATAACTTCTATTCGCATTGCTACCGTGGAATCCCAATGTGATTTGTTGTTGGTTGTCTAAGTCAAGAAATTGGTTTATTTGTTCATTCTTAACGACATATTCTAAATCAAAGCTACCATTATTATCATTGTAATAAGTTTTCTTCAGTTTAAATTTCGAAAGAATTTCTTTATTCAATGTCATCTTTTGGAATAAAAATTTCTCTACTGGTAAAAGTTTTCTTGCCGCTTCTTCATTGTCATACAAGAATTTTCCCTCATAATACTTGACTGGAATTTTCTCTTCCTCAGCTCCACTTTTTCTATTGATTTGTTTTATTGTTCCTTCTAAAGGTTTTCCTTTTTCAATTCCTTCTAATTCTAAATCAATAATTCTATCTTCAAACAGATAAGATTGTTCAATCAAAAAACCATTAGGAAATTGCTCAAATAAATCTTCCAAGTTTTTCGTTGGATACACTCGACTAATTTGATTCCCTATTCTGTCCTCTAAGTATGCTCTACTATTTCTTCCGCTACACCCAAATAGAATCATTAATAATACCCCCAATAAACTAAATTTAATAAATCTTTTCACTATCATACAGAACTCCTCTCTTGTTGAGTTTGTTACGTTAATCATATCATACTTCACACAAAACACAATATATCATCATAAACACTTTTCATTTTTCTAGACCCTCTCCTGCCTTCCCCATCTATCAACAATATTTAATATCCAAGATTAGAATTCCTAAGCTACAAGTTATAAGATTTCTCTCCATTCGAATGAAGGAATACTTGCACTCACTTCATCGAAGCAAAACAACAACATTAAAAGCAAATAAAAAAAGCTACGCGTTTTCGGATAACATAGTAGCCATTATAGCGATCAGTAATCGATGCGAATTACGGATGGTTGGAAATTCATTTCCTACCATCCGTTTGAGGCTCGATAGGATTGAGACCTTGGCTCAATCCGGTACAGCTATATTGGCTACTATGTGCTTATCCGAAAATAAAGCGTAGCTTTTTTCATATTTTTTTATTTCACCACAGTCTTAAAGTTGTTGTTGACTGTTGCTTCGATGACTGGATGTTTGCGCAAGTATTCCGCAATGAGCTCCGTCATGTCAATCTGCACCTCACGCACAATCTTCTCTGGCTTAAACATACTATAGTTTCCGCCACCAACTGCACGATATTGGTTTGTCACTACTTCTAATTCATCCGTATCTTGAACAGGTTTGCCATGGTACTCTAAGCGAGTCACACGGTCACCGAATGGTCTAGTGAAGTCTAATGTGTACTCGATTCCTTCGTACATATCGTAGTTATAGAATTGAGGTTTTGGTTCCACATATTTAGGATTGAAGACTGCTTGTCCGTTTTCGACGATGAAATAAGTCGCCACACGTTCAAGAGCTTTTCTTAAGTCTTCCCCGCTCACTTTTAGAACGGCTAATGTATTTGGATAAATGTAGTTCGTAATCACGTCACGCATACGGATTTCTGAGTTAAATCCACGACCGTCATTGTTGAATAACGCAGTCCCTGAGATGTCTGCACCACTAGCTTCCATTTGAACCTTATTAATAAATTCAATATATGGATGTTCGCTTAAACGCGCAGCATGTGGATCTTTAATGGTCATATCTCCAACAACTTTTCCTACTGGAGTATCTAACCAATCTTCCACTTCCGCTTGTAAATCGCTAAACATTTCTAATACGGCTGGGTCTGCTGGCACATCTTCTGTTGGGTGAAGTTTTGCTTCACTTGAAACGACTGTATACTTCCCGTCTACTTTTTCCACTTCTAAGCTAATTTCACCTACATATGCACCGCGGTATCCTGGTTGAATCACTGGCACGCCATTCACTTTTTGTGCAATCACACGGTGTTGGTGTCCTGTCACTAACGCATCGATTCCTTCTACTTGCGTCGCAATCGCATACCCTTCGTTTTCTCCTGTTAAAAGTTCCGTTGGGTCCCCGCATGAAAGGTCGCACTCGAATCCTCCGTGGTAAGTTACAACGACAACATCCGCCACTTTACGCATTTCTGGAACGTATTTCTTCGCTGTTTCCAACGCGCTCACGAATACTAAATCTTTCACCGTTGCAGGTTGTTCCCAATTTGGAATATAAGGCGTTGTAATCCCTAAAACTGCGATTTTCACGCCGTCTTTCTCGAACACTTTGTAAGGTTCGCCAAACGCTGGCTTGCCGTCTTTAGTTAAAATGTTTGAGCAAAGAATTGGGTGGTTATAAGACGCAATCGCTTCTCTTAAGTAATCTAACCCATAGTTAAACTCGTGGTTTCCTAAAATTCCTAAGTCATAGTTTAAGTAGTTCAATACTTTTGTTAAATCAGATGCTACTTTTGAATCTTGTTTACGAACATAGTAGCTTAATGGTGACCCTTGAATGAAGTCCCCGTTTTCGATTTGAATCACAGGACCATTCGCTTCTTCTTTTAAGCGACGAATCACAGTCGCAGCCTTCGCCGTACTGAATCCTAAGTCCATATTTCTTTCTGTATAGTTTGTCGGTAACACGTACCCATGCATATCACTAGTTTCAATAATTTTAATTTCCATAATGCGCCTCACTTTCTACAAATTCACACACTATTGTACCATAAAAAAGCCCTATCACAAAGGTTTCTCTGTCTGCAGTATTTCAGCGATTTTATCAAATGTCTTCCCATTTCGAATCGTAATCGTCTTATAAAATGGTTGCTTCAAAATCTTCTTATGGTAAGTCGTTTTTTGATACTCTGCCTCATCGATTTTCGCCCAGAAGACTGCACATTTCCCGATATAGACTCTCTCATTATAAAACTCTGACTCTTCTACAAATCGGATAACCTCACTCACATCTGTTCCCCGTGAGAAAAACAAAATATCCTTTCTAGCAAACTCATCTTTCCACCATTCCGGAAGCCCCGCCATTTCTTCTAAGTATTCCTCTTTTGAAAGCAGCGCAAACGGAATCGAGAACTCATAATTCTCTTCTAATACCTTTTCAAGTTTCACAACGATTTTTCCCACACTCTCATCGCTTGCAAAAAATAAGTTCCCACTATTAATGTACGAATCCACATCACTGAACCCTTCACCTCTCAGCAATTCCTTCAATTCGCTCATCACGACTTTATTTTTGCCACCAACATTGACGCCTCTTAATAAAAGCACATACCGCATCCGATTCACCTCTCTTGTCGCCCCATTATAGCACACTCTCCTAAAAAGCAGACACTCCGTCCTTGCACCGGTCCGTCGTGAACGAGGAACACAATCTCAAGAACACCTCTCAACTTTCCTCAGCTTTGTTGTGTGGAAATCCCTTCAGGAGGCTTTTAGGTGTACGCCTTGTACATCCATTGCGACAGAAACAGCGGTTTTGTTGAAAGATTAGTGAGAATATCCATTGAATGCGAATTAGAGACACTTACGAATTCATTCGTTAGTGTCTCTTTGAGGCTTCAAAGACGAGAGACCCTAGGCTCGAGTCGGTGGCTCACTAATATTCTTTCAACAATTAAAACCGCATGTTTCTAAAGCAATCCACCACCACACCCCATACACCTAAAAGCCTCCCCCGAAGGGGCCTCCCAGCACCAACCCACTTTACAGCACCTAAACACATTCCAACACCGAAACACATCTTCCGCATCCCACACAAAAAGCCTGAGGAAAATTCCCCAGGCTTTCGTTGTGATTGTGTTGTGAATGAACTTATATGTGATTATTGATTCCACGCTGCATCAAATTGTGCTTTAGAATCTTGGATTAATTGATCTACATTGCCGTTTTGAGTTGTAAAGATTTTTTCTAAAATCGTACGAACTTCTGCGTATGCAGGATCAGAGTTTTCAACTACAGGAATTGAGAATAAATTCTTAGTAGCATCTGCTAAGATTTTAGGAACTTTAGAACCTGAATTCTTGTATTCATCTTTTTCTAACACTGAAGCAACTGTTGGCATGTAACCAGTTTGTTGTGCCCAGTATAATTGAGATTCAGCTGAAGATAAGAATTTCAAGTATAAGAATGCTGCAGTACGTTGTTCTTCAGTTGTAGAACCTTCGAACATGTAAATATCAGTACCTTGTTGTAGGTTGTATTTCTCAGGACGAGCAGCTACTCCGTATTCGAAACCAGCTTCTTTAGCACCTTTAGCTACGAATGATTCACCAGCTGTTGAACCAACATACATAGCTACTTTTTTGTTTTGGAATGGTGCTGATAAATATTTATCTGAACCAGCAACACGGAAGTATCCATCCTTAATTCCGTCTGCATAGTATTTAACAACTTCTTTTGAAGCGTCACTTGCGAAGTCTAATTCTTTAGTGAAGTCAATGCCTTTGTTCTTCATACCAATTGCATAGTAGTTGTTTAATGAGTCGAAACCAGCACCAACAACTTCGTGGTTAGATTTTTCGTAAATTGTTTTAGCTGCTTCTTTTAATTCATCTAAAGTAGTTGGAACTTTAACACCGTATTGTTTCAATAAATCTGCATTGTAGAATAATACTTCTGTAGATTTGTTGAATGGGATACCGTATTGTACTCCGTTAATTTTAGCACCTTCCATTAATTCTGGACGGATTTCTTCACCTTTCTTGAATCCGATTGTTTCGTTTTCAATATATGGTTTGAAGTCTACCAATGTATCTTGTTCAGCAGCACTGAATAACCAGTTAGGATATGCTTGAGTGATTGTTGGTAAGTCTTTTGGTGAAGTTAAAGTTGAGTTAATTTTAGCTTGTAAATCTTTGTATGAAGATTGGTTTTGTAACTCTACTTTGATATTTGGGTTAGCTTTCATGAAGTCTTCTGTTAATTTTTGAAGAGCTTTTTCAAGCTGACCGTTCATAGCATGCCAGAAAGTGATTGTAGTTTCTGATTTAACCTCTGTTACGATGTCTTTTTTAGTTTCAGCTTGTTGTGAGCTGTTTGATGAGTTAGCTCCACATGCTGTTAACGCCACAACTGATGCAGTTGCTAGTGTCGCTTTTACTAAAGATTTGAATTTCATTTTCCTTCTCCTTTTGTTATATAGTTTTTACAACACAATTTTTTCGCCGCGATACGGCAATATTCTGTCACCATACGGATTTACCAGAAGTTCTGGTTTTAACGTATGAATTGGAACCAAACATTTAGGCTCAATCATCGCAATAATACGGTCTAAATCGTCCGGTTTTGCGTGACCTGAGCAAGCTAGGCGTACAAACTCAATGTGTTTTTCCGCCAATAAATCAAGAAACGGTTGATAGTGTGGATCAAAGTCCCCAAGAGGCTGCGCATCGCTATGGATGTATAAGCTTCCTTCTTGCAAACGTTCGAAATGGTCGACGGATTGCCATAGGTACTTCGAAGTATCCTCTAACAACGTTTGATATGAAATTTCTAAAGTAGGATCAAGTTCGTCGAGTTTTGGAGCTCCTTCTCTATAGTAGTAATGAGCTTCTTTTTGGAATACTTCTTTCAGAAGCGCCGCCATTGTTGCTTCAAGTACAGCAGTACGGCTTGTTCCTTCGACGATTTTTTCAAAGCGACGGACATTTGCTGGATAGCCATTAAATGTGATTTGTCGATTTGGATTTTCTTGTTCGAGGCGAGCGATATGACGAATCACATCTTCCTCATTTTCAGGTTTGATTTGATCTTCAACCTCTTTACGGTCCCCAAAGCTAATCGATACACCTTCCATCATTAAAATGTCCGTATGTTTTGCTTTTTTACAAAACGCAATCGTGTCTTCGGCGTTATGACCGTGAAGTCGTAAGTCTCCTGTATACGTAATATGATGTCCAGGAGTTTTGATGATTAAAGCAGCAGCCCCGTATGCGTCATGATCGACACGCACGATTTCTACTTCGATTTCTCCAACCTGAATCACGTCTCCAGCATCTAACCCAATCATGTCTCTTGTAAATGTATCGTCTTCAAACGGCGATGGTAGTAAGAACACACCGTTGCGATTGAGCGAATTTACAATCATTTTTGTTTCCTTCAATGTATATAAAGGAATGTTTGGGTCTAAATAATTCAACATTCTTGTATGGTCCAAATGCGCATGTGAGATAAAGACCGCCGTGTTGGCATAGTCTTTATCTTCATCCCCTTCGTATTTGTAAGGGATACGTGCATCGTACATATTTTTTAAATGTGGAATCACTTTATGGTCAGTGAGTGTTTGCACCGATTCATCGGGCAATTCTAATTCTGGTAAAAACTCAGTCCCGAAGTCAAAGAAGATATGGCTATCTTTGTAGGCAACTTCGATGACTGTTCCACCGATTGTTAAAATGCCGCTATGAAAGGTAATCGTTGTTTTATCCTTTGATACCATTCTTCGCAACCCCTCTAATAATTTCTTTTCTGAATACGAAGTAAATTAACAGAATTGGGATAACCGTTAAAGTTGCTGCGGCCATTTGTAAGTGAACATCACTTCCGGCTTCTGTCGTGAAGGCAGAAAGTCCGTTGTTTAATAGACGGAATTCTTTCGTGTTTGTAACCAATAATGGCCATAGGAATGAATTCCAGCTTTGGATGAATGTTAAAATCCCTACTGTTACTAACGCTGGTTTACACATTGGCACTAAAATACGCCAGATGTATTCTAAATCGCTCGCACCGTCGATTTTAGCAGCTTTGTAGAATGTACTTGGGATTCCTTTTAAGTATCCGTTCAAGTAGTAAATATAGAAGATACTTGTTAAGAACGGAATGATTAACGCTACATAAGTGTTTAATAACCCTAATTGAGCGATTGTTTGGTAGTTTGTAAAGATGATTGATTCGTAAGGAACCATTAATAGTGAAACTAAAATCATCATGACAATGTTTTTCCCTTTGAACTGTAAGCTTGTTACGGCAAAGGCTGCTAGTAATGAAGTAATCACTGTTGCCACTGTTGTAAATAGAGACACGAATAATGTGTTTCCGAAGTAACGTAAGAATGGCGCACGGCTAAATACTTCTAAGTAGTTACTAAATTTGAATTCGCTTGGGATGAATGACGGTGGAATACTTGTTGCTTCCGCGTATGTCATTAACCCAGTCATTACCATGTAAATAAATGGGAATACTGTAATCAACGCTAAGAAAATTAAAAGCGCGATTGAAAAACCGTTAAATACTTTTTTCATCTTCTTATCCCTCCGCCTTTCTCAAGAATTTGTTTTGGAGGAATGTTGCAAAAAGAATGATTGCAAACAAGATTACAGTTGCTGCCATGGCAACCCCTGGTCTTCCTGCCACATGGAACTTGTCGTAAATATAGTACACAGCTGTTGTTGCTGAGTTCGCTGGACCAGCAGTTCCGCCAAATAATGCGTACACTTGTGTATACACTTTGAATGCCCCGATTAAGTTAACCGTTGAAAGGAAGGCAATTGTTGGAACTAATTGCGGGAATGTAATACGCCAGAAGATTTCACGGTCTGTCGCACCAAACATTTTCGCAATTTTGAAGTGCTCAGGATCAATATTACGTAATCCTGCTAAGAGGATGATGATATTGAACGCTAAACTTGTCCAAACCCCGAAGATAATCAGTGTTGGCATACTCATGTTTACGTTATCCAACCAGTTCACGGCTGGAATACCAATCAAGCCAAGGAAGAAGTTGATAATTCCGTAGTCCCCATTGAAGAAGTAACGGAACACAATCCCGATAGCGATTGTACTTGTAACGTAAGGCATGAAGAAGATTGTTTCGAAGAAGCTTTTACGTTTAATCTTCTCGAAAATAATCCATGCAATGATGACTGAGATTAATAACGCTACTGGCACTACTGCGAATGCATACAGTGCTGTGTTGAGTAACGCTTTATGGAATACAGGGTCCGCAATTACTTTTTGGTAGTTGTCTAAACCAGTGTATTGTAATTTTAATAGTGACCCTTTTTGGAAACTCATCCAGAACGAACGAAGTAATGGATAAATGTTAAAGAGAAGAATCACTCCTAAAGATGGGAGAAGGAATAACCAAGCTTTAGGTTGGTTCTCTGGGTTATATTTTCTCATTAGTAAACACGCGCTCCATCTTTATCGAATAAGAAGATTTTGTGTTTTAGTAATTGGAATGAAAGTGTGTCTCCTTCTTCAATCTTATGTTCCACACTTACAATTGATTTCAAGAATTGTTCGCCTAATGGGAAGTGAAGAATACGTTCACGTCCGATTAATTCTACGCCGCTGATTGTTGTTGAGAATAGCCCTTGTTCACCTTCAGCTACTGGAACCACGTCTTCAGGACGCATTCCTAAGTAGTAGTGACCATCTGCTAATTCTTGACGTTTGCGGTCTTGTGATAATTCAGAAGTTGGTAAGTTAAATGCTGGGTGAGTAATCACGCCGTCTTTAATTTCCACTTCTGTAATGTTGATGATTGGGTTACCGATGAATTTCGCAACGAATAAGTTACTTGGTTCTAGGTATAAGTTTTGTGGGTCATCATGTTGTTGAATGTACCCTTCGTTTAAAAGAATGATTTTATCTGAGATTGATAAAGCTTCTTCTTGGTCGTGCGTTACGAAGATTGTTGTGATTCCTACTTCTTTTACAAGACGACGGATTTCTTCACGGATTTTCAAACGTAAACGAGCATCCAAGTTACTTAATGGTTCATCAAGTAGAAGCACTTCAGGTTTTTGAACAAGCGCACGAGTGATGGCCACACGTTGTTGTTGTCCCCCTGATAAAGTACCAGGTTTTTTACCTGCTAACTCTTCAATGTTTGTTAATTGCATATATTCTTCTGCAATTTTTTGAGCTTCTTCTTTAGAGATTTTGTTTTTACCAACTGTTAGTGGGAACATGATGTTCTCTAACACTGTCATATGCGGATATAGCGCATAGTTTTGGAATACGAATCCGATGTTACGGTCTTTAGGTTCTGTCGTAACAACTGATGATCCTTTAAATTGGATGTCTCCTCCTGTTGGTGTTAATAATCCTGCGATTAAGTTTAAAATTGTTGATTTCCCGCAACCACTAGGTCCTAGTAAACATACTAAGTCTCCTTGTTCAATTGAGAAATTTACTGACTTTAATGCTTCAAAGCCGTTATCGAATACTTTGTTTAAGTCAATAACATCGATCATGACGAATCCTCCAGTTTCTTTTACTTCAATACATTCTATTCTACCATGTTTTTTAGAAACTGAAAACTGAAAAAGTAAAATTTATGAAAGCTTTTTATTGTGGACAGTTATCCCGTTTTTGAGCACAAAAAAAGGACGAGAAAACCTCGCCCTTTTTACGATTTTTATAACGTGCACAAACCCCTTTAGAGTGCGGTTTTGCATCTTAAAACTTCACGGTTTGTGAACAAAATCTATTAACGTTTAATAATTTTATAGTAACTACGTGACGTGATTTGGTAAACGATGAGATACACCACTACGAAGATGGCACCAATCACAATTGTCGCGTTTAGCGTTACGTTGCCGTCAACCCCGAAGAGCTGAATAATCTTACGATACATCTTGAAGGCAAATGCGGTATGGATAAACGCTGTGACAAGCGGTAAGAAGAATACAATCAACACTTGACGGTTGATGGATTTCTTGATGGTCTTTTGGTCGATACCGAGTTTTTGTAGGATTACGAAACGGTCACGGTCTTCGTACCCTTCAGAAATTTGTTTGTAGTAAAT
>URWJ01000003.1 GCA_900551535.1 uncultured Granulicatella sp.
AGTTCGATGGTAGCTTTTGTTTCTTTTGGCTTATCTTTCGGATTCACAATTGTTTTCGTTACTGAACGATCATCTCCAAAATCTTCAACATTAACTTCTGTAACTGCATCCTTGATAACGTGACCTGAAGGAGCTTCGATTTCAGTTAAGATATACTTATCTTTCAACAACTTGTTAACAGCAATGTTACCATTTTCGTCTGACTCAAATTCACCAATAACTTGATTATTTGCTTGACGAACAACTCTAAACTTCGCACCTTTAAGAGGTTGATTTGCATCGTCTACTTTATGAATATTGATTGAGTAGACATAACCAACACCAGAACCACCAGCGACTTGAACTGCAGCAATGTTAGTTACATCTTTGCTCTCAATCTCTTTACCTTTAAGAGTTGCCTCGTTTTTCAAAAGTTCACCATCTACAGGTTCATAATTCAATTGTACTTTATAATCGATACGGTATTGATCTTGATCAGTAATATCACCTAAATCAATAACAAATGATTGTCCATCTTCACTGATTGTTATCTTGTGTTGATCAGTTACGTCGACGCGATTAGAGAATACCCACTCACCAGTTTCGTAAGAAAACTTACCTTTGATAACTTTGATACTATCTTTTACATAGGATGCATTCGTAAATCTCAAGTGATCTTCAATTGTTACACCCTTGATATTTTGTTTGTTACGATTGACAGAAATTGTGTATTGAACTTCTTTATGATTTCCGCTATTAACCCAGCTAGTCTTTGATAAAAGTCTTGGGTTCCCATCACCAATCCCTTTAAAGGAAACTTTGCCGCCAATCTTTGTTTCCCCATTGACGGTTATTTCAATAGGAATCTCACCTTTTTGGGGATGTTTTTTAAAGTCAATACGCGCATAGAAGAAGAACGATCCATTTGTATCGGAATGTTTTTCAACATAATCTGTATAAGTTAATGTTAATTTTTTATTTTCAGCATCAACAGTAGCATGAGCGATAATTTCATTTGTGTTAATATCGCGTATTTCAAAACTATTGGATGTGATAATTAATGCATCAGGTACGGTAACTACAGTTTGGTCACCTGCTTTAACATTTTTACCTGCTAAATCATAGGTCGCATTAATTCGGAAGGTCGCCCATTGCTCTAAATCCCAATTTAAATCTCCACCTTCGTTATTTGAAATATTAACAATTGTAATGGTATCGGCAAATTTACCAGTTACTGAAACTGCAGGTTTAGTTTCTTCAGCAGATGCATTATGAGAAGCTAATGTAAAAAGTGCAGTTAATAAAAATAGTAAGAACGAAAAAATTCCCAATTTTTTCCCGTTTTTGTTCATCGTGCTTTCCTCTTTTCTTATTAAATTGATGGTAAAAATTACCTCTCGTGTTCATTTTATCACATTTTGTTCTTAAAGAATACCTTAAAGGTGAAATTTACCGGGTTATTTTCATCTTTTTTTCAAAGAATTTTTCCTGAAACGCTCAGAAACCATGAATTTTAAAGCGTTTTAGTACTGTGTTAAATTTAAACTAAATAAAAAATACACAATTATTTTCAGCCTCTCATCCCCACTAAACATCTCCCTACCTTGACAAGAACACTATTATTACCTATCATTAAGCTATACTTAAGAATGAGGTATTATTATGAATAATGAATCGCAGACGATATCAATCGAAAGCATTCTTCACCAAGCAACTACCCCGTGGTTGAGCTTTGTCTTAGCACCGCTTGGTTATTGTTTTATCGGATTGATTCTTGCAATAAGACAACAGCAATTTCAATTTTTGCATTTTGTCGTATTATTTTTATTTTTTGTAGCTATTTATTTACAAGAAAATTCATATTGCAAACTAGCGCTACATCCTGAAAAGAAGAAATGGCCAGTCATTGCATTAACGAATGTTATTCTCTTTGCCATTCTCTTCTATTTCTACCAAACAGTCGCTATTAGAGTGGTTCTACTACTCTTTGCCATTGTGCTATTTAATCATACGAATCTGTTTGAAGTGAAGGTAAATGAAGTTTCATATATTTATCACCTACTACTAAATGGGATTGCTAAATACTATATCGCAAACTTCGTGACAGTATACGTCCTCAGTGGTAATGTAACGACTGCTATTAGCGCTCAACTCTTCCAATATGTTTTGTTTGGACTTTATGTATCTCATATCAAGACGAAACTAACAGAGCGAAAAGAAGGCAAAAGACATTTTGGTGCCGTGGCTGCTATCTTTAATGTATTCGTCAGCTTGTCATGGCTAGTTGGAACAGTTGTTTACTACTTATGGTACTTGAATCACTTTAATATTTTGGGAATTATTTTATTCTCATTATCATTATTAATTCCGATTCTCTACCAAATCCACTTTAGAAAACAGTATACAGTGAATCGATTAATCACATACCTTCATTGGTATTTAGTCGTGATGTCCGTTTTATATGGTTTCTTTATTACAATTTAAATCAAAAAAATGGTTGGACAATTGTCCAACCATTTTTTATTTATAGTTCTTTTTGACCATAAGCGCAAATATCGAGTAAAGGGCAATTTGCACATTTCGGTTTTCTAGCAGTACAGTGATATCTTCCAAAGAAAATCATCCAATGATGGGCTTTCCCCCATAATTCTTTTGGTAACTTTTTACAAAGTGTCTCTTCTACTTCTAGAACTGATGCTGATTGCTTAACTATTTGGAGTCGTTTAGAAATACGTTCTACGTGTGTATCTACTGCAAATGCAGGCAATCCAAACGCGACGCTTAACACGACATTCGCTGTCTTTCGTCCAACTCCTGCTAGTTGTACCAACTCTTCTCTTGTTCGTGGAACCTCTCCGTTAAATCGTTCAACTAATTGCTGTGCGCACAGACGAATATTCTTTGCCTTATTCCTGTAAAGACCTAAGGATTGAATACACTCAATCACTACTTCCTCCTCACTATTAGCCAACGCATGCGCATTTGGATAAATCGCAAAGAGTTTCGGAGTGACCTTATTCACACCTTTGTCGGTTGCTTGCGCGCTGAGAATAGTCGCAATGAGCAATTGAAACGGCGTCTGGTGATCCAGTTCGCAATGCGCATCTGGGAAAAGTTTTTGCATTTCGAGAACTGCTTGTAAAGTTTTTGCTTTTGATAACATCTTATCTCTTCACCCAATTCACTAATGGAACTGATTGAATAGCAGTTTCATTTGGTTTTACGTCTACTTGTGCATTCTTTGTGCGAGTTTCAGACGCTGCTAATTGTTGCGCAGATTGAATCCCTTTGTTCTTCCACGCCAGTAAAATACGGTCAATATATTTCACATTATGCGCTTGATTTAAGACGGCTTCTTTTAAAGCTGCCACGATTAATTCCTGTGGATACTTGTCGTTATGAATCCATCCTGAAATCATCTCAATTTCAAATCCGCTTAACTGACGATTAAACTCTTGCTCAATTAATGTCAACACATTGACATCTTTTTGCGACATCTTTTCAACACTAAAAGAGTTTTGCTTAAATAACACTTCTAGTTGACGAAGAAGTGGCTTAAAGCTATAGTAATCCACTTTTTTGCCGTCTTGTGCTTCGCGCTGTTTAATCTCTAACACTTGTCGATCCATTAAATGTTGAATAATGCTAAATAATTGTCTTTCGTCGACTCCAAATTGTTGACAGGTTTCTCGAATATTTAACACAAATGATTCTTCTGGATGTCGTTGCATTAACCATGCAATTAATAAGCATTCATCTGCAGTCAATTGCAATTTTCGGTAATTTTGAAGTAATGCATTTGGAACAGACGTGCTACCACTATAAATCCAATGTTCATGGAATGTTAATGCCATTTTTTGACCTCCCTCTTTTAAAAAAGAGCCAACGACATAGGTCAGCGGCTCTTTCATATTCTTTTTATTATGGGTAAATACGGTTTAATAAACGTGGGAATGGAATTGCTTCACGGATATGTTTCGTACCGGCTACAAATGTTACCATACGTTCTAAACCAAGACCGAATCCTGAGTGAGGAACTGAACCATATTTACGTAAATCTAGGTAGAATGCATAGTCATCTGGATTTAATCCATTTGATTTAATTCTGTCTAACAATTTATCGTAGTCCGTTTCACGCTCACTACCCCCGATAACTTCACCATATCCTTCTGGAGCAAGTAAGTCCGCACATAGTACACGACTTTCATTTCCAGGAACTGGTTTCATGTAGAAAGCTTTAATTTCCGTTGGATAGTTGATTACGAATGTTGGCACTCCAAAGTGGTTTGAAATCCAAGTTTCGTGTGGTGAACCGAAGTCATCACCATGTTCTAAGTGTTCGTAGTCAGTATCTTCATCATTTTCATGCGCTTGTAATAAGTCAATCGCTTCATCGTATGTGATACGTTTGAACGGTTCGCTAATATATTTCTTCAATAATTCAGTATCACGTTCAAGAGTTTCTAATGCATGTGGTGCACGGTCTAATACACCTTGAATTAACGCTTTAACGTATGCTTCTTGTAAATCTAATGACTCATCATGTGTTAAGTATAAATACTCAGCATCCATCATCCAGAACTCAGTTAAGTGACGACGCGTTTTAGATTTTTCTGCACGGAATACAGGGCCGAAGTCGAATACGCGACCAAATGCCATTGCTCCAGCTTCTAAGTATAATTGACCAGATTGTGTTAAGTACGCTGGATCTCCGAAGTAATCTGTTTCGAATAATTCAGTTGAATCTTCTGCCGCATTTCCTGAAAGAATTGGGCTATCGAATTTAATGAATCCATTTTTATCAAAGAACTCGTATGATGCGTAAATAATCGCGTTACGAATTTCCATAATGGCATGTTGTTTTGTTGAACGTAACCATAAATGACGGTGGTCCATTAAGAAGTCAGTACCATGCTCTTTTGGAGTGATTGGGTATTCATGACTTTCACCGATTAATTCGATGTCTTTTACTAATAACTCATAGCCTAGTTTAGAACGAGTGTCTTCTTGAACAACACCTGTTACAAATACAGAACTTTCTTGAGTTAATCCTTTTGCTAATTCAAAAGTTTCTTCACTTACGTCTGCTTTTACTACAATTCCTTGGAAATAAGCTTTTCCATCACGTAATTGTAAGAACGCGATTTTACCGCTAGAACGTTTGTTAGTTACCCAAGCACCAATGGTAACAGTTTGTCCAACGTAATCTTTTGCTTGATTCATTGTTATAGTTTTCAAAATATCACTCTTCCTTTACTTATATGATTCAATAAATTCCTTAATTCGATTAGCGGCTTCTCTTAATTCCTCTTCGCTATTAGCACAGCTGAGTCTTAGGAAACCGTTGCATCCAAAGTTCTCTCCGGATACTGTTGCAACCCCTGCTTCTTCGAGTAGTTTTAGGGCAAACTCTTCTGAAGAAGCAACGCCTACGATATGCATGGCTACTTTCACATTCGCGAATAAGTAGAACGCTCCTTTAGGCTTCTCACACTTAATTCCTTGAATGTCGTTTAATAATCCATGAAATACGTCGATTCTTCTTTGGAACTCGTCACGCATTTCTTTTTTAGCCGCTTCAACGTCTTCGTCGAAAGCGCGAATGGCCGCATATTGTACAACCGCAGCAGGGTTACTTGTTGTGTGACTTGTTAAGTCATTTAAAGCTCTAATGATTCGCTTTGGACCAAATACATATCCAAGTCTCCATCCAGTCATCGCAACTGATTTTGATAATCCATTAATGACTAATGTGTTATTAAAAATCTCTTGGGATAAACTTGCCATACTGATGGAAGGCGCATCATAGACTAATTCATAATAAATTTCGTCTGATACGACAAATACATTATGTTCTAATGCCCAATTTCCAATCGCTAGTAACTCTTCTTTTGTATACAAGAGCCCTGAAGGATTCGAAGGCGCATTGAGCACCAAGAGTTTTGTCTTATCCGATACGTATTCGTTTAGTAAATCGACTGTTAGTTTAAACGAATTTCTTTCTCTAGTTTCAATATACACCGGAACGCCATCCGCTAATTGAATTTGTTCGGCATAACTCACCCAGTAAGGAATTGGAATTAAAACCTCGTCTCCTGGATCAACTAAAGTCATAAAGACTGAATACAGCGCAAATTTAGCACCCGCAAAAGTCGCAACTTGCTCCTTTTGCAAATCAATTCCATCTTTACGTTTATGAAAATCACAAATCGCCTGTCTTAACTTATCTATTCCCAAAGCTGGTGTATAATGATCGGTTTCGTGTTTTCTTAAAGCATCAATGGCTGCCTCTGTAATCACTTCAGGTGTATTAAAATCAGGTTCACCAATCGATAAACTAATGATCT
The DNA here is from genome assembly GCA_900551535.1 of uncultured Granulicatella sp. GTDB lineage: Bacteria > Bacillota > Bacilli > Lactobacillales > Aerococcaceae > Granulicatella. Next base: position 6,327 of record URWJ01000003.1, read on the forward strand.
TTCTTCCCTGAGCTTTTAGTTCTCTAGCTTTTTGTGTCATCGCTAGAGTTCCTGAAGGCAAAATTTTCGATACTCTATCTGAAATTTTTACCATAAATCACCAATTTCTATATATTCTCAATATCTTTAATCCATTTACCATTTTTCGCTGAAATATAGTAATAACCAATACGTTGATTACTCATACGATAATTGACTTCCCATACAGGTTCCCCGTTTAAAAGGCCAAGTCTTGCTTCAAGCACTTCAACATCTGGTTTATCTTGTAATGTAATAGAACGAGCTTCTTGCTCATTGACCACTGCTGATTGCTGAAGAATTGTGACATCTCCACCTTCTTCAGGAATAATCGCATAGATGGCATTCCCGTCTTTATCTTCACCCATAACGGTGTAATAAGACGCATCCGTATTGTACAAGTAAAACTTCGTTACTTTTGAAAATTCTACGGTTGGTGCCATCATCGTAAGTGCTTCGTTACGTTTTTTAATCTTTGGATCCACACTAACTAAAAAGATACTTGCAGCAGCTAAAAATAATAGAAATAAAGTGAGTAAAAGAATAAACATTGTTCTGCGTTTCATCAATTTCTCTCCTCTACTCTAATTTTCATAGATAATGGTATTATACGCTATTTAAAGCAAAAATACCACCATACATATAAGACGATAACTTACATATTTTTATTCTTCCCAACGTTTAAACACTTCTTAAATGGTTTCTCTATAACCGTAGCGTTTTCCGGGAAAACACTTTTTACTTTCATCGCATATTTACTAATCGTTGCCCGAACATCTAACAACCAAATTTCGGCACTCTTTTGATGCGGTCTACTAAAACGTCCTAGCCCTTGATACAGTTGAAGAAGCATCATCTTCATCGCGTAATGGCCAAAATAAGAACGCTCTTGTTCTTTCATCTCTAGTTGAATAATTTGTTGAGCCGTTGACACTGGATTTGGGAATGGCAATTTGGTGATTACGAGTGAATCAATCGATTGACCGCCACTATCAAATCCTTCCCAGAAACTATAGACACCAAGTAAAATCGCATCATTTCTTTCTTGGAAACGACGTTGGATTCTTCGTCCTATTTGAGGTCCTTTTTGAGCAAGTAGTTCAATTTGATGAGCACGGCAAAAGTCTTCTAACAGACTCTCTACTACTAAGAGCGCCTCTACTGAATGCATCAACACTAGCATTCTTCCGCCCTTTCGCTCATAGATTTTTTCGATACAGTCTGCAATTTGTGTGTGATACTGTTGACTCGAGGAAGAATTTACGGCTACCAAATCATTTGGAATAAAGATTTGATGCTCGGCACTTTCTGATACTGTCTCAATTACAGTGAGCTTTTCTTTGGCCTCTAACTCATGGAATAACGGTGTAAATGTTGGAATAGTCGCAGAAATTCCAATCAATTGTCTCATCTTCTCTCTAAACTGATTGAAGACTTCAACGACTGGTTTCACTCTTAATAATTCGAGAGTATTTTGTCCATACTGTTCTTTTTCTTCAATGACAAAATAATCACTGCCATCTGTTTGAAATTGAGAGATTGACTCCATTAGCTCTTTTAATAAATAACTACTTTCTTCAAACAAAGTGGTCTTATCCGCATTGGCTTGCAACAAATTCATTACACCAGAAAGAGCCTTCTGCATTGCATTTACCATTTCACAGTGGATTGACTCTTTCCACTCAGTTGCCGTAAATACAAATGAATTGGTCAGTTGTTGGCCACTCTTCAACTCTTCAAACCATGTTTCATATAAATCACAAATTTCTAATAACTTGCGGTTCATGGTACGAGAGAGGTGCTCCTCTTCCTTTGAAAAATGAAACATCGCATTTAAGTGATGGTCAGACCATAATTGTTGCAACTCGAATAAATGAGAGAAGTTAACAGTAGACGTGCCATATTGCTCTAGGGCATGTTCAAACTGCTGCACTTCATCCAGGAGCACAATTGGTTTCACACGATGAGCAATTAATGAAGCGTACTGAATAAGGAATGCATGATTCGTTACTACAATTGGACTTTGTTGAACTGAAGCTACTGCCTTATCCCAATAGAGACTTCCTTCCTCATTTGCATCTTTTATCGATATTTCTTTCCATAACGTTGCCTGATGAAGTGCTTGATTACACTCCGATAAATCACCTGTTTGCGTCTTTGTAATCCACACGAGTAACCCCATAATAGAAAGGCTGTTTCTTGCACTTCTCTCCTCTTGATACTTGTGAATTGCACGCTTGAAGGCTGTTAAATCAATATAGTGTCTTTGCCCTTTTATAGAAATTACAGGTGTCTTAATCTTTAACTCTGTAATAATCGGAGCGACACTATCCTCCATCAGTTGTTGTTGCAATAGTAAGTTCGAAGTGACTATCCAGATTGGTTTTCTCTTACTCGCTTTTTCAAATGCTGCCAGTAAATAAGCGTATGTTTTCCCTGAACCAGGGCTGGCTTCAATAAAATGCAAAGGTTCATCTGTTTCAATCAACGATTCTATTGTGGTTATCATCTCACGCTGACTTGCCTTATCTTCTAAGAATCCAGAATCTACTAATTTTTGATAATCTTCTAGTGCATTCGTTTTTCGTTTAGAAGACTTTAGCTCTACCTCTTTTACCGCTAGAGGAGAAACGACAAAACCTTGTTCTAAAGGAAAATCTTCTCTTTCTTCTTTTCCTTTTTCTTCTAAAATTTCCTCAAAAATCTTACCCGTATCTCCTAGTAATTCTCCAGAGAATTCGGTTAACTGTTCTAAAGTGATTCGTGACAATGTTCGAAGTTTCTTTTGAATCTTTAAGAAAAGTTCTGCTGTTGCTCGAGCATCGCTGCCTGCTGTATGTACTTGAGTATGACGAATCTCTAGCGCCTCTGTTAAATCACTAAGACGATAGCTAAGGGCTGTTGGATAACAGATTTGCGCTAGTTGCACCGTATCAATAAGCGGTACCTCTAATTCTAATCCTAATGCATCTTGTAAGGCTGACATGATAAAAGGTCCGTCAAACCCAACATTATGCGCGATGAGCGTTCGGTCTTCTAACAGATTAAAAATCGTCATTGCCACTTCATCAAAATAGGGAGCCGTTGCCACATCCGCATTCGTCACTCCCGTTAATAATTGAATCTCGAATGGAATACTTTTTTCAGGATTAATATTGAGTGAGACATGCTCAATCACTTCATCGCCATCGATTAAGGTACAGCCAAACTGGAAGATTCGATCCCCGCTCTCATATTTTGGCCCTGTCGTTTCTAAATCAATGACAGCATATTTTCTTACCATTAGAAAAGCTCCTTTCTAAAGAATTCCTACTTATTTAGTTTACTAACTTATTCCTCTCGTTGCAAACAGTAGAAAGGTTTTAAGGCAAAAAAAGAAGCTTGAGCATTGCCCAAGCTGTCTTTTATCATTTTGAAAGTTGATTAAACGGTTTTACCTTTATCAATCACGACTTGTACTTCTTCCGTACCTGTTAAAACAGTATGTTGTTTTACCGTAACATCTTTATCAGCAATCACATACTCTAAATGAGCACCTGATTTAATTACGGTATTTGAAAGAATGATACTGTTACGAACAACCGCACCTTCTTCTACGACAACATCACGGAAGATAATACTATTTTCAACGGTACCACGAATCTTCGAACCGTCTCCGAGAATCGAATTCTTCACTTCGGCTTTCTTACCATAGCCTGTAGGAACCGTATCTTTAACACGCGTAATCACTTGAGTTCCTGAAAGGAATACATCATGAAGATTTTCAAAATCAAGCATATCCATATTCAAGTCATAGTAGTCTTTAATCGTATTAACGACCTTCAAGTATCCTTTAATTTGGTACGCATATACACGTAATGTTTCAAGGTTCTTAGCGATATAGTCACGTAAGATATCTTCCCAACCAAGTGTCAACCCTTTTTTAACAATGCCATTGAATAATTCTTTTGTTAAAATGTAGATTTTCACTTGTGTTGCACATTCATGATCAGATCCGTCGAAGTGATAAAGTGACTCATACACTTTATGATTTTCATCAAAGATAATTTGTGATTCCCCAACTGTTGGTTTGCGATACGTATACGCTACAGTAATATCAGAACCAGTATCTAAGTGATATTGGAACATTTCTTTGAAATCAATTTTCCCGATAATGTTTGTATCCGCTAAAATTACAAACTCTTCATCAAGGTCTTGCGTATACACCATTGTATTGGCTAACGCTTCGATTTTATTTTGTGGGATACGTGTTGATAAGTAGTTTGACATCGGAGTAATAATCTTCAAACCACGGTGTTTACGGTTTAAATCCCAATCTTTCCCTGAAGCTACATGATCGAGTAATGATTTGTAATTATGATTCGTTAATAATGCAATATTATCGATATCTGCATGTACAAGAGAAGATAGCATAAAGTCCACCATACGATAACGAGAAATTACTGGTAAAGCGGCTGCCGTACGATTTCTGACTAACCCTTGAAGGTCGTCATTTCTATAATTATCTGCAAACAATACACAAAACGCTTTGATCATATTAATTTCCTCCAACTTTCGTATCTTCTTCTACCACTTCGAAATTGCCGATAACGGTAATCATATCTTTACCAAGTTCAATTTCTTCATGGCCTACAGTCACACCGCTTTTTACAACCGTGCCTTCTGCAATAATTGAGTTCACAACTGTTGCGCCCTCTTCAATGACCGCATTCTGCATGATGATACTTCCAAGGACTTTAGAATTTTGAGCAATCGATACTCCAGACGATACAATTGATTCATGGACTTTTCCGAGTACAATTGTTCCATCTGAAATCATTGATTCAGTCACTTCGGCGCTCTCTCCGATATATTGAGGAAGTCTGCCTTCGTGACGATAATAAATCTTCCAAGTTTTATCAGAAATATTAAAGTCTTCTTTTCGTTTGATTAAGTCCATGTTTGCTTCCCATAGACTTTCGATAGTACCTACGTCTTTCCAATATCCTGCAAATGGGAAAGCGTAAATACGACGGTCTTCTTCAAGTAACATTGGAATAATGTTTTTACCGAAGTCTTTTTCACTTTCTGGATTTTCTTCATCACGAATTAAATACTCTTTAAGTACTTTCCAGTTAAAGATGTAAATCCCCATCGATGCTTTTGTTGAAACCGGATGTTCAGGTTTTTCTAAGAATTCTACGATGCGTAAATCATCATCCGTATTTAAAATACCGAAACGACTTGCTTCTTCTAGTGGGACATTAATATGAGCAACCGTCAAGTCTGCTTTTTTCTCTTTATGGAATTCAAGCATCTTGTTGTAGTTCATTTTATATATGTGGTCCCCAGATAAGATTAATACGTACTCTGGATCATACTGCTCGATATACTTAATATTTTGATAAATAGCATTGGCAGTCCCTTTATACCATTCCCCTGTTTTTCCAGCTGTATATGGAGGAAGAATTGTTAACCCTCCGTCTACACGGTCTAAGTCCCAAGGGTTCCCATTCCCCATGTAAGAGTTCAACTCAAGAGGCATAAACTGAGTTAACACCCCAACAGTAGAAATCCCTGAATTTGCGCAGTTTGAGAGAGGAAAATCGATGATACGATACTTCCCACCAAAAGGAACAGCTGGTTTCGCCATATCCTTTGTTAGTACTTGCAAGCGAGTTCCTTGTCCGCCTGCGAGTAGCATTGCTACGATTTCTTGCTTTCTTGCCATACGTTCAACCCCCAGATTATTGATTGTTTATAATATACAGTGTAGAAAACGGTGGAACATTCACCGCGAGTGTATAATCAAATCCTTTATGTGGTTTCGTAACTGTATGAAGTCCACGATTCACCACTCCAGACCCGTTATACTTTTTAGCGTCAGAGTTGAGAGCTACTTTATAGCTTCCCCATTTCGAAACGCCAATTTCGTAGTTCTTAATATAGTTTCCTGAGAAGTTTGAGATAACAATGACTGAGTCTCCTTTAGAATTCATTCTTGAGAAGACGAAGCAGTTATTCCAAACATCTTCCACCTCATGCCATCTAAATCCTGTCCAGCCTCCGTCAAGTTGCCATAGTTCTGAATGCTTCTTGTAGAAGGCATTTAAATCTTTCACATAGCGATGGGTCGCATCATGAATAGGATACTTGAGTAAGAACCAATCTAATTCACGCTCTTCATTCCACTCAATCATTTGTGGAATTTCATTTCCCATGAAGTTTAATTTCTTACCAGGGTGAGCCATCATATAGCCCATGAAAGCTCGATAGTTAGAAAACTTATCTTCATAAGAAACAGACGCTTTATCTAGTAACGATTTCTTCCCGTGAACCACTTCATCATGAGAAATCGGTAAAATGTAATTCTCCGAGAAGGCGTACATCATCGAGAACGTAAATTGATTATGGATGCCCCCTCTAAATAGAGGATCTTTCTCTAAGTAATCTAGAGAGTCATTCATCCAACCCATATTCCATTTGAAGTGGAATCCGAGTCCTCCTTCTTCTACTGGTTTGGTAACCCCAGCAAAAGCAGTAGACTCTTCGGCAATCATCATGACACCTGGATATTCATTACGTACATAATCATTCAGAGATTGAATAAATCGAATCGCTTCTAAGTTTTCAAATCCTCCGTAAATATTACGAGCTGATTCTTCTTCACTTCTGCAATAGTTATAGAACAACATTGAACTTACGGCATCCACGCGAAGTCCGTCGATGTGGAATTTTTCAAGCCAGAATACTGCACTTGAATACAAGAATGAAAGCACTTCTGTCTTGCCGTAATCAAACGCTCTCGTTCCCCATCCTTTATGTTCTTGGATACGAGGGTCACCGTATTCATAGCAAGGTGTGCCATCAAATTCATATAACCCAAAAGCGTCTTTTGTAAAATGCCCTGGTACCCAGTCTAAAATAATTCCGATACCTGCCCTGTGACATTCATCCACAAAATACATAAAGTCTTCTGGAGTTCCAAATCTTGAAGTTGCTGCGAAGAATCCTGTCACTTGATATCCCCATGACTTATCATATGGGTATTCGGTAATTGGCAACAATTCAATATGCGTGTAGTTCATCTCTTTCACATATGGAATGAGTACATCCACTAACTCACGATAAGAATAAGGGTCACCATTTTCTTTCTTCTTAAACGAGCCTAGCTCAACTTCATATATGTTTAACGGTAGTTGGTAAGGGACGGTTCTTTGTTTCATCCACTTTTCGTCTGACCATTGGAATTCAGGAAAATCGTATACTTTAGATGCTGTTTTCGGTCTTGTTTCAGCATGGCGTGCATATGGGTCTGCTTTCCATAACCAATCTCCATGATGCGGAACAATCACATATTTATAAGCATCGTACTCTTTTACATTTGGAATTGTGATTTCATAAATCCCATTTTGATTAATACGCTCCATCTTATAATCGGTTGGTCTCCATTCACAGAAATCCCCCGTTACATAGACTTCTTTTGCATTAGGAGCCCATACGCGGAATGTACATTCGTTATCACCTAAGAAGCTGCCAAGGAAATCATAACTATGAAAATTCCTTCCTTCATGAAATAGATATTCTGCTAGTTGTTGCACTAAGCCATCACTCCTTTACGCATTCGCTCACAAAAATAAAATAAGCGTTTTCATAGTTGGGATAAAAAATTAGAGAAGATTGATTTTGAAACATTTCTCTTGTTTAAATTATAACATATTTCTTAAATTTTCACAGTGGGTTTCATGAATTTTCTTGAAAATTTTTGTTTAATTCTCTGTACTTTTCATGAAACCCGTTTTGGTATCACTTTTTACCACTTTGTATTACAATGAACATAGATTTACAAAAAAAGGGGCCTATTATGATTTCCTATCACTCACTAAAAAATAAATATCCTTCAGGCGCAGTGACGGATAACCAGACTATTTTTATTCAAGTTAAAGTAACAAGAGAGACTCACCTCTCTTCTATCCAATTAGTTTTAAAAGAAGATTTAACGCAAACAACAAGCATCTATCATCCAAGTCGTTCTACGATTGAAGCGGATGCAACTTTATATTCATTTGAAATTTCACCATTGCATTCAGGACTATATTTCTACTACTTTGAAGTTCGTTCTGAAATCGGTACTTACTTCCTTAGCAACCATGAATTCCAAGCAGTTCCTGTTCTCAACTATCATGAGATTAACAGCTGGCAATTAACGGTTTACGAAGAACAATTTACGACTCCAGAATGGTTTAAAGGCGGGATTATGTATCAAATCTTCCCTGACCGATTCAAGAAAAGTGAGAAATATAAAGCTAAAAAAGCTGCTAACGAAGAGATTCGTTACCGTCATGATGACTGGGACGAATTGCCTCAATCAAGTATCACACATGAAAATTACAAAGCTCAGGATTTTTATCTTGGGAATTTAAAAGGAATCGAAGAAGAACTCGAACACTTCAAAGCCTTAAATGTAAATTGTATTTACTTAAATCCAATTATGGAAAGCCCAGATAACCACCGCTACTCCACTGCGGATTATTTCAATGTGGATCCTTACTTAGGAACAAATGAAGACTTTAAAAAACTTTGTGCGAAATTCAGAAAAAATGGAATCGAAATTATTCTAGACGGTGTATTTAGTCATACTGGAGACGACAGTATTTATTTCAACAAACAAGGTCATTATGATAGCGTTGGTGCCTATAACTCAACTGAGTCTCCATACTATCCTTGGTTTAGCTTTATGGAGTTTCCAGATACGTATCACTCTTGGTGGGGCTTTACAAACCTTCCAACGGTGAATAAATTAGAACCTTCCTATATGAAATTTATCAACGATCCAAAAACCGGTGTCTTACCCTTCTGGCAACATCTTGGGATTGGTGGCTGGCGTTTAGACGTTGCGGATGAATTTCCTGACGAGTTCTTAGACGCATTACGAGTAACTGTTAAACAAACAGACCCAAATGCCCTCATTATTGGTGAAGTTTGGGAAGATGCGACTACGAAATTTGCTTATGACCATCGCCGTCGTTATTTCTTAGGAAAACAACTCGATAGTGTCATGAACTACCCTTGGAAAGAAGCGATTATCAATTTTGTTCAAACAAAGAACTCACACGCTTTACGCTATGCCATTGAAGAAATCATTGATCATTATCCAAAACCTGCTCTAGACGTTCTAATGAACTTGCTGGATAGTCACGATACGGAACGTATTATTACAAAAATTGGTTTTGGCGATACAGAAGCTGTTCCACTTCATGAGCGCCCAACACTTGAATTAACCGGTGCTGAACTTGAAGATGCGATTCAAAAACTAAAGATTGCAAGCTTTATCCAATTTACTCTACCAGGTGTTCCTTCGATTTATTATGGGGATGAAATTGGAATGCAAGGATTCCGTGATCCATATAACCGTAAGACATTCAGCAAGAAAGAAATTAACGAAGAAATCTTCGAGCATTATAAAGCATTAACAGCTTTTAGAACAGAAAACAAAGAAGACTTCAAGGGAGATTTCAATGTCATTTACGAAAACAATGGATGCCTTGTGTACCAACGTGGCTCTCTCCTATGTGCCGTGAATATGAATGAACATACGGAATACATTGAAGGTCTTCATGGAAAACAAATTTTTGCAAGTCACCAAATAAGAAACCATCCAAACGGACTTCTTGTTCCTGCATTTGGCTTTGCAGCATATGAAATTTAATTCATAAAAAAAGATTCTCACAGTGAGGCGTGCCCCACTTGTGAGAATCTCTTTTTTTATTGGTTTAACCTTGAACAGGTTTGATGTGCCAAATGTCTTTCGCATATTCTTTCACTGCACGGTCAGCTGAGAAGATACCTGCATTTGCAATATTGGCAAGGCTCATCTTCATCCATTTAGATGAATCATTATAATCCTTTTCAATACGTTCTTGCGCTTCAACATAGCTATCAAAGTCGGCAAGACACATATAGTGATCTTGAGTTAATAAGTAATCCACGATGAAGTTGAAGTTCATACCACCAACCGTCATTGTACGGATGAAATCAAGGACTGTCTTAATCTTAGGTGAATTATTATAGTATTCCCAAGGTTTATAGCCTTTTGCATATAACGCATCTACTTCTTCTGTTTCTAAACCGAAGATAACAATATTGTCTTTTCCTACAGCTTCGTAGATTTCAACGTTTGCTCCGTCCATTGTACCAAGAGTTACTGCACCATTTAACATCAGTTTCATGTTACCAGTACCACTCGCCTCTTTACCCGCTTGAGAGATTTGTTCACTCACGTCTGCAGCTGGCAAGATGATTTCTGCTAGAGTCACTTTGTAGTCTGGAATGAATACCACTTTAATATATTCACGCACTAATTCATCACTTTCAATCATTTGAGAAATTGAGTGGATGAATTTAATAATGTTTTTCGCCATTTGATATCCTGAAGAAGCCTTCGCAGCGAAAATGAATGTACGTGGTGTTGGACGTAATCCATTGTATTTAATCTCATGGTAAAGATATACAATGTGTAACGCATTTAATAATTGGCGTTTGTATTCATGTAATCTCTTCACTTGTACGTCAAATATTGAATGAGGATTTACTGAAATCGCAAGCGTTTCTTTAATGTAAGTCGCTAATTGCTCTTTCTTCGTTAATTTAATGGCTTGTAAGTCTTTCAGTACTTTCTCATCATCTTTATAAGCATTCAATTTTGAAATGCCAGAGAGGTCTTTAATGAAGTCATCTCCGATTAAATTTTCTAAGTAAGTAGCAAGTTCTGGGTTTGCTTGACCTAACCAACGGCGGTGCGCAATACCGTTTGTCACATTACCGAATTTACCAGGATATAAATCGTTGAAGGCTTTAAATGTATCACGAACAAGAATATCACTATGCAGTTTTGATACCCCGTTTACATAATGGCTACCCACAATTGAAAGATTTGCCATCTTAATCATGTCGTCATAAATAATCGCTGTATCACGTAATGTATATTGTTTTCCTTGTTCCATGACCCATAAGCAGAAACGTCTATTAATTTCTTCAATAATTGAGTAAATACGTGGAAGAATTGGTTGGAATAAGGATACTGGCCATTTTTCCAATGCTTCTGCCATAATCGTATGGTTTGTATACGCAAATGTCTTAGTCGTGATATCCCACGCTTTATCCCATCCATAGCCGTACTCATCCACTAACAAACGCATTAATTCAGCAACGCCCATCGCAGGGTGAGTATCATTAATGTGAAGCGCTACATGTTCAGAGAAGTTTTCTAATGTACCAAATTCACGGTAATGGTTCTTCACTAATTGTTGTAACGAAGCACTAATGAAGAAGTATTGTTGTTTAATACGTAACTCTTTACCTTCGTTTGTAACATCGGCTGGATATAATAATTTAGAAATAGAAGACGCAATTGCTTCTGCTTCTGATGATTTAGAATATTCACCGCGTTCGAATAGTTTCATATTGAAACCAGTTTTTGCTTTTGCTTCCCATAAACGTAATGTGTTTACAGCTGAAGCATCATAACCAGAGATTAATAAATCATATGGTTCCGCTTGAATCGAAGTATAGTTTTTGTGGTTCACTTTTAAGCCAGTTTCTGTCATCACTTGCTCTAATTCTCCACCAAAACGTACTTCAACTTCTTCATCATTACGATACACTAAGCCATATTTACCAAGGTCTAACCATTGATCTGGGAATTCTTGTTGCCAACCGTTTGTAATCACTTGTTTGAAAATCCCATATTCGTAAAGAATTGAGAATCCTGTGACTGGATATTCATTACTTGTTAAGGCATCTAAATAACAAGCCGCAAGACGTCCTAGACCACCATTTCCTAAACCTGGATCTGGTTCCATATTGTAAATTTCATCGAGTGAAAAATTGTTTTCGCTCAAGAACTCTTTTGCTTCCTTTTCAATGCCTAAATTGAATAAGTTATTGCGAAGTGTACGTCCTACTAGGAATTCCATTGACATATAGTACGCACGTTTTTGACGAGTTTGTTTTAATGTTTGTTCATAGCTGAATTTCTTTTCCATTAAAATATCACGAACAGATCTCATCATCGCTTCGTACACTTGTCTCTTACTAGCATTTGAGATAGTAACACCAAATTGATTCTTTAATGAAGTTTCTACACGACTTGTTAAACTTTTTTCGACCATTTAAGAGCCTCCTTATTATTTAAACTACTTCATGGTACAGATCTAAGTATTTCTTAGCGGACTGTTCCCAGCTTACGTCTTTTTGTAAATTGTTCTTGATAATTTGTTTCCATTCATCAGGTGATTGGTAGAAGCATGTTACAGCCCGATAAATCGCATCCATCATATCGCCAGCTTGGAAGCTTTCGAATGTAAATCCATTTCCTTCAACGCCTGTAAATGGAATAACCGTATCACGCAATCCACCAACACGGTGAACAACAGGGACTGTTCCATAACGCATTGAGATTAGTTGTGATAATCCACATGGCTCTGTCTTAGAAGGCATTAAGAATAAATCACTTGCCGCATAGATTTTTGCAGACATTTCATTAGAGAATAATAAAATGCTACGTACACGGTCATGTCTGTAATGTTCTAGGGAACGTAAGGCACTCTCATAATGAGCATCTCCTGTTCCTAGAATGACTAATTGTGCCCCTGTTTTAAGGATTTCTTCGCTTGCTTGTAAAATTAAATCGATTCCTTTTTGATGTGTGAGTCGCGTTACCATTCCGATTAAAGGAATATCGGCATTCACTTCTAAGTCCATCTCTTTTTGGAACGCTAATTTATTTTGTACTTTATCTTCAAACGTTTCTAAATCATAGTTTACAGGAATCACTGGATCTGTTTTCGGATTGAATTTAACAATATCAATTCCATTTAAGATTCCTCTTAGTTTTCCTTGCTCTACGGTTAAAATCTTGTCTAGTCCATATGAGAAGTATGGGTCTAAGATTTCTCGCGCATATGTTTCACTCACCGTGTTGACGCGGTCCGCTAATTGAATCGCTCCTTTTAGTAAGTTCACGTCACCATTGTAAATGAGAGCGTCAAAATATTTATTTTCTAATCCAAATAGATTTCCCATTTCATATGGGTTGAATCGACCTTGGAATTCGATATTATGAATCGAAAGCACACTCTTCATATCTTTATAGAACTCTGCTTCACGACTCTTCAACACGTCTAAGTAAATGACAGAAAGTGCTGTATGCCAGTCGTTTACGTTCACAACATCTGGCTTGAAATCAAGCGCTGGCAAGATTTCAAGAGCTGCTTTTGAGAAGAAAGCAAAACGTTCACCATCATCTGCTTGTCCATAAATACTATCACGATTAAAATATTGCTCATTATCTACAAAATAACAAGGAACTCCGTCTACTTCTGTTTCGAAAATTCCACAATAAGAATGTCTCCACCCTAAATCAACAAATTGATATGCTTTGTATTTTAATCCGAAACGTTCACGGTCAATACTTGAATACAAAGGCAAAATAACACGTGCATCTACGCCTAATTCACGAAGGGCTTTTGGAAGAGAACCAATTACATCTCCTAAACCTCCGACTTTAACAAAGGGAGCTGCTTCAGCTGCGATAAAACAAACTTTCATACTCTTTCTCCTTTTACTTGTGATACATTTATTATAACGTGAAATCATGAAAAGAACTAGACTTCTATATAATAAAATAAATAATTTATCCTAAATAAAAAACCTAGGACAAATGTCCTAGGTTCAATTCACAATTAAATTTCTGGGTAGATATCTTCCACAGATTTTTCTGGGTCAATCACGATGAATAAGTTACCGTGTGATCCAATTGCTGAACTTTGGTATTTGTTGTCATTTCCATCTTCGTCTACTGGGCTGTATGGGAAATAAACACGGTCTGTTTCAACAATTACATCTGATTTTGGATGATTTCCATCAACATATAAAATATCCATTAATTCGATATCGCTATATTTTTTAACGCGTTCGAACATTCCTAATTCTAAACCACCTAAGTTGATGTCTTCTGACATAACGTGGTCTGCTTCAGGGAAGATTTCGATACGTAAAGATTCACATGGGTGGATTTCTTGGAATTCTCCGCCGTTAATACGTCCAAATGATGTTGTAACTTTTTTAATCCATAAGTCACCAATCAAACGACGATGAATCGTCCATGTTTCTCCATTTCTAAATACGAATCGTAAACCTGACATAACCTTTTTCATATAGGGTCACTCCTTAAAATAAATTATTGCTTACACAATGATAATACCATTGAAACGCCTTTCATTCAAGAGTTATCTTTAATTAAATGGCTTTCAATAAATTGTTTTTCATTTCAATGAAACTTTATTTACTTTCATTAAAACTGTTTCTAATCCATGAAACTATATCTGCATTTTCATTATGTAATCGTCCAGATAAAATCTCTGTTTGAAGAGCTTGTAAGACTTCACCAATAATAGGTCCCATCTTCTCTAAGCCAAGTGCTTCTTTTACTCCAAATCCATCAATTTGAATGTCTTTCATCGAACGAATCGGTAATTGTCGATACACTTCTTCTAAGTCAACTAATTGTTCTTTGTGACCAATACCTGGTAACAACTGCTCTACTTCAATCGCTAATACTTCTGGACATTCATAGGCAAGGAATGCATCCCACTCTTTTTCAAGACGGGCGAGTAATGTTTGATATCCCGTTAAAATCGTAGAAATTTGTTCATTTGAAGATTTCCAATCTTTCAAGACTTTTCTAAGCTGAGGAACGGTTAATTGTTCGTAGTACGCAAATAAAATCCATGCTTGCGTAATCGTTAATTTTTCTAATGGAAATGCTCCGATTTTAAGCAATGTTTCTTTAGCTTCTTTAAAATCTGGACTAGAATGGTATAACTCACTCTCTACAAACGCTTTAAAGGCAAGAGCGCGATGTGGACTCAGTATCATCTTCTCAAACTCAACTTTCATACGCTCCACCGCTACTCGCTCTAGATTGGCTTTTAAAGTTCGAATTGCATTAAACGTATCAGATTCTATCGAAAAGCCTAATTGTCCCGCAAACCGGACCGCACGCATCATCCGTAAGGCATCTTCATTAAAACGCTCCATAGGATTTCCAACACAGCGGATGATTTCTCGCTCTAAGTCTTCAATCCCACCAAAATAATCGACAATTTCTTCTTTGTCGTTTACAGCAAGTGCATTAATCGTAAAATCACGACGCATCAAGTCCTCTTCCAGACTTCTGACAAAGGTTACGGAATCCGGATGTCTAAAGTCCTGGTACGTCCCTTCTGTACGAAATGTCGTCACCTCATAGCTATCATGATGATGGAGTACAAGAACGGTTCCGTGCTCAATTCCCACATCTACCGTATGAGAAAAGAGACTCTTCACTTCTTCAGGGGTTGCACTCGTTGCAATATCCACATCAGAAATCTCTTTTCCAAGAACCAAATCACGGACTGAACCACCCACAAAAACAGCTTCGTGTCCAGCTTCTTTTAAAGTTTGAAGAACAGGGAGTGCACTAACGAAGAGCGGTACCGATTGAATATCTACTGTTCGTTTTAAATCACTCATCTTCTAACTCCTTTAACCGATTCGTTAATTCCATAAAACGCTCAGAGTCCATGGCTTCTAAAGCCTCATTGATATCCAATTTTAATTGAGCTATCATGGCTTCTTTTTGAATCGTTGCTAATTCATCTTGGACAACTTCCTCATCTTCCACTTCAGAGACAAAATAAGGATTATTCTCTAACACTGCAAAACTAACCATGCTCTTATAAGCGTTTGGAAAATCTAATTCAATATAGCAATCTTCTTTCCAGTGAAGACGCATATCGTGAAAAGCTACTTCCGGATTATCGAATTTTGTTCCTTCCTTATAAAATAGGAAAGATTCTTGAGCAGGTTTAATCGTTGAAAACAACATTCCTTTTGGAGTAGCTTCCACATGCTCCACAAAATGAATTTGTCTTAACAATAACTCATGGTTTAACAAATAGTTCAGAATCCACAATGACTCTCTTCTTTTCAAAGAATGATTTGAAATGAACCACGAAATAAATTTCTTCTTCGTTTCTAAACTTGGGTTAAACAAAGTATCCCTCCTACTCTTCAAAAATAAATGTATAACGGATAAACTCAGGATTAAATGGATCTACCTTTAATGCTTCTTGTAAGGCTGGTGCTGCTAAATCTTTACGTCCCTCTTCAATCATAAAGCGGATATAGTCTTCTAAGAATTCAACAGAACTTTCCCCGGCTTCATAAGCTTTTTGATAATTTGTAAAGGCATCGCTGTACTCTTCCATTGATTCAAAAGTTTTTGCAAACAAGTAAAGAATCACTGCATCTTCCTTTGTTTCTAAACTTTCAAGGAATGCAATACTTTCCTCATATTCCTCTTCATCATTCAATGCTTCAACATAACTTGTCACATTGAGAATTGAATCGTTGTTAAGATTTACCGCTTCTTTTAATTCCTGTAAGCCAACTTTTGCATTTCCTGTTGCAATTTCAATTTGTCCAAGAATGCGGTGTGCTTCATCGTTCAATTCATCAAAAGCAATCCATTTTTTCGCATAGTCTTTTGCTTCCTCATCACGTTTTAAGATTAGGAGACATTGAATTACGTTTAATGTCACTTCACTATTTTCAGGTTCACGTTCTAGAAGTTCCGTGTAATACTCGAGAGCTTTCTCGTAGTTGCCCTCAATAGACTCATATGAGGCCATCTGGAACAATAAATCACTTGAGAGGCCATCAATGCTTTCTTCGCCAATAAATTGCTCTAAGGGCTCTTTATTGCCCATTCTCAAAGTCGCTTCGACATACAACTCTTGTGCTCGTTCTTCTTCCCCAGTTTCCCCTGGATTTTGTTTTAAGAAACGTTCTAAGAAGAATGCGCTACGTTCGAAACTTCCCGCTTCAAATAATAAAGTTCCAAGATAAAAATCAATAATCGCTTCGTCTGGATCTAAGTCTTTTGCTTTTAAGAGTTTCTTCTCTGCTAAATCGAAGTCTCCTTCTTCACGGTAAGCTTCTGATTGCACCACTAACACACTTGGATAGTCTGGGTCTGTCTCAGGAATATCATACAGAATCGATAACGCTTGATCTGTTTCTCCTTCAGCCACTAAAATCTCTGCTAATAAAATCGTCCAAATCGCTTCGTCTGGTTCAACTTCGGTGAGTCGTAACAAAGCACGTTTGGCTTCTTCGTAGAATCCAATCGATACAGAATAAGTCGCTAAGTCTGCCATCTCTTGAAGGTCTTTTTCTGGATCAAAATTGTCAAAAAAACGATGGTAGTGTTCATAGACTTTATCAATATCTTGTTCTTGTAAGGCTTGTTCAATCGCTTCGATTACTTGTGTCATAATGTCTCCTTTTGCAGATGAACTGCATGTAGTATATGTATCTATTGAAGTTTTACACCAAAAAAAGAAGGTGTTATATAGAGTTAACTCTAATATAACACCAATTAAAACTTCATGCTATGAAAAATAATTCATTGGAATTATTTTTTAACTGCATCTTTAAGAGCTTTACCAGCTTTGAATGCTGGAACTTTAGAAGCTTTGATTTTGATTTCTTTACCTGTTTGAGGGTTACGTCCTTTACGAGCAGCGCGTTCGCGAACTTCGAAGTTACCAAATCCGATAACTTGAACTTTTTCACCTGCTTTTAAAGCTTCTTGAATTGTTTCGAATAACGCTTCAACTGTTGCTGAAACATCTTTCTTTGTTAATTGCGTTTTTTTAGCAACGCGATCTACTAATTCTGCTTTGTTAGCCATTTTAGTTTCACCTCCGTCAAATAAGAATTTCTATCAGAGTTCGTTGAGTGGTCCAACTTATCTGGAAATCGAAAATTAGTTTTGATTTCCTCTAAATTATACCATTCCACCTCAATAGTTTCAACGTTTTATATCCTGTTTTATAAGCTTGCTATGAATTTTTTTACTTTCTTTGACGCGTAATCATATGAATTGGTGTTCCCTCGAATCCAAACGCTGAGCGAATTCGATTTTCTAAGAAACGTTCATATGAGAAATGCATCAATTCAACGTCATTTACAAAGGTTACAAATGTTGGTGGTTGAATCGCTACTTGCGTCATATAGTAAATCTTCAAGCGGTTCCCTTTATCCGTTGGTGTTGGGTTCATTGCAATAGCATCCATCAATACATCGTTTAAGACTGATGATGAAATACGACGTGAACGAACTTCATGAATCTCTTTTAGAATTGGTGGGATTTTTGAAAGACGTTGTTTTGTCTTTGCAGATACAAAAATAATCGGAGCATATGATAAGTATAGGAATTCTTGACGAATCTTATCCTCAAACTCTTTATACGTTGAATTATCTTTTTCAAGCGTATCCCATTTATTCACTAAAATAACGACACCCTTACCAGCTTCATGAGCGTATCCGGCAATCTTCTTATCTTGTTCTTGAATTCCCTCTTCGGCATTCAAGACCACACAAACAATGTCGCTTCGTTCAATCGCTCTTAAGGCACGTAAGACACTATATTTTTCAGTTGATTCAAAGACACGACCTTTCTTACGAATACCGGCAGTATCAATCATCTTGAAGACAGTACCTTCTTCATCTTCGAATGTCGTATCGATGGCATCACGAGTTGTTCCAGCCACATTCGATACAATCACACGTTCTTCACCAAGCATCGCATTGACTAAACTAGATTTTCCTACGTTTGGACGGCCGATAAAACTAAACTTAATGATGTCTTTATCCTCTTCGTCTCCTTTATCTTCAGGGAAAGCTTTAACAGCTGCGTCTAATAAATCTCCAAGACCTAGCCCGTGACTTCCTGAAATTGGGAATGGTTCACCGAATCCTAATGCATAGAAATCAAAAATCTCTGAACGTAATTCAGGATTATCGACTTTGTTAACAGCAAGTAAAACTGGTTTATTGGTACGATAGAGTAATTTTGCAATGTGTTCGTCAGTCGTTGTCACGCCCTCTTTCACACTTGTAAGGAAGATAATCACATCTGCTTCTTCCATCGCAATCTCTGCTTGCATACGGATGTTTGACATAAACGGTTCATCCGTAATATCAATTCCACCTGTATCAATAATATTAAATGAGTGACCTAACCACTCACCTTCAGAATAGATACGGTCACGAGTGACTCCGGCGATATCTTCTACGATAGAGATACGTTCTCCGACAATACGGTTAAAAATTGTAGATTTTCCGACATTTGGTCTTCCTACAACGGCAATAACTGGTGTTGACATACTATTCCTCCTTTTCTCTAATTCTATCATAAAAATAGTCTGGAACCAGTCCAGACTATTTCCACTTAACTTTTATTTGAATGTTATTCTTCAACTTTAAGTTCAGAAAGTTGATCACCTAAACGATCAGCTAAAGAGAATGAAACATCTTCTTCAGGTAATTCGTAAGTTTCTTCAACCACTTCTTCAACTTCTTCTTTTTCAGGTTTTGGAGCTTCTTGTAAAGCTTTAATACTTAAAGAAATACGTTGTTGTTCTGGATGAACTTCAAGAACTTTCACTTGAACTTCTTGACCTTCTTTAAGAACTTCGTGTGGTGTTGCGATATGTTGGTGAGCAATTTGTGAGATGTGAACTAATCCTTCTACTCCAGGGAATAATTCAACAAATGCTCCAAATGTAGTTAGACGTTTTACTAAACCATCTAATACTGAACCAACTGCTGCACGTTCTTCAATGTTATCCCATGGTCCTGCTAATGTATCTTTGATTGATAATGATACACGTCCGCTTTCTGGATCTACTGAGATTACTTTTGCTTGAACTTCTTCGCCAACTTTTAATTTGTCGCTTGCTTTCGCAACGTGCTCGTGAGAGATTTGTGAGATGTGAACTAAACCATCCACACCACCTAAGTCGATGAACGCACCGAAGTTTGTTAATCGAGCTACTTTACCAGTCACTACAGAACCTTCTTGAATTGCTTCAAATACAGCTGCACGCTTAGCTGCTTTTTCAGCTGCAACTAAGTTTTTACGTGATAAGATTAAACGATTTTCGCTTGGTTCGATTTCAACGATTTCAAAAGCTAATGTTTGGCCTTTGAATTGAGCTAAGTTATCAACATAGTGGTCTGATACCATTGAAGCTGGCACGAAAGCACGAACTCCTGCATCCACTACTAAACCACCTTTAACAGCATCCACAACTGGAGCTTCGATGATTTCTTTGTTATCGAATTTAGCTTGAATTTCTTCCCAAACTTTACGTGCATCTACACGTTTTTTAGAAAGTAAGAAACTTCCATTTTCTTTATCTTTGATTTGTTTGATGACTACTAAATCAACAACATCTCCTACAGCTAAAACGTCTTCTACACGTTCAACTGGTGATGTAGATAATTCATTGAAAGGAATAACTCCTTCAACTCCTCCACCGATAATTCCGACGATGGCTTGTTTATCTTGTAGAGTTAATACTTCACCTTGTACTAAATCTCCGATTTGAATATCTTTAACGATATCGAGCGCATCTTGCATTGTTTGTAATTCTGACATGTGACTTCCTCCTAAGCGCGACAATTCATGCGAACATAAAGTTTGATTTTTGTGTAAAATAAAACTTTTTATCCACTTACAATCATACCACTAAATGAAAACGAATTCTAGTGTTTTTGTGTAAAATCTGGTTAATTCGTTAACTTTTCTTGGATAAGATTCGTAATTTTAGAAACGACTTCTTGAATTGATAGGCTTGTTGTATCGATTTCAATTGCATCATCCGCTTTTTTCAATGGTGACTCTTTACGAGTACTATCTAAAAAGTCCCGATGAGCGATTTCTTCTTCTAATTTTTCAAGGGATAACTCGATTCCCTTCTCTTGGTTTTCTCTATAACGGCGAAGCGCACGCTCTTTCACAGAAGCCACTAAGAAAATCTTTAATTCAGCATCAGGAAGTACCACTGTTCCGATATCTCTACCATCCATAATAATCGAATGATTTTCAGCAATCTCACGTTGCATTTGAACAAGCTTTACTCGAACTGCTTTAATCGCTGAAACTTCAGATACATTTCTGGTCACTTCCAGATTACGGATTTCACGAGTAACATCTTCTCCATTTAAGAAGACGAGTTGACCATCTTCGGTATTTTTAAAACTGATTTCTAAATGATCTAATAATTCTTCAATCGCCTTTTCATCATCAACAGAAATATGATCTCTTAAAAATGCTAAAGTAGTTGCACGATACATTGCACCCGTATCTAAATAAAGAAAATTGGTTTCTTTAGCAATTAATTTCGAAATTGTACTTTTACCAGATGAAGCTGGTCCATCAATTGCAACTTGCATACTCTCTCTCCTTCTCAAAAAGAAAGCCTGAAACGTCTTGCGTCTCAGACTTCCGCTAATATAGTTCTGTATTATTGTGCAACTTTTAATGTTGTTCCTGGAGCAATGTTATCTCCTGTAAGACCATTAATTTGTTTTAATGTCGCAACATCCATACCATGGTTTACTGCGATACGGTATAAAGTATCTCCAGCCTTAACTGTGTAAGTACCGTAGTTACCGTTTTGTTGTTGCGCTTGAGTAGTTGGTGTTTGTTGCGTTTGTTCAGCTTGACGAGGAGCAGTTGTTGTAGCTTCGCGAGCTGTTGTTGTAGCCTCTTGTTTTGTTGTAGTAGCTGTTGTTTCCGGAGTTGCTGTTGTCGTTTCAACAGTCTTCGTTAACATTACATCATCAGCAGTTCTAGGTTTCACTTGATTGCTATTATTGCTAATTGAGAACCACATCATAAATAATACTGGTGCTACAATGACAATTAAGAATACAAATAATAAAACATTTGATAATGGTGCTACTGCTTTCCCACCTGAGTTTCTAGCACTACGAGAAAATTGACGGTTCTTTAAATTCTCTTCTTCGCCAAATTTTCTTTCCCATGGTTGTTCTTCTGTTTGATTTAAATCTTCATTATTATTAAAGTTATCGCTCATTCAAAAATCCTCCTAATTTGACCCAATGCTATCCTCAGTCAATTCACTACACAATATAGCATATTCTTACACTCAGGGCAAACTTTTACTTTAGTACTATTGTAGCATAATTTCTCAAAAAATCACTCTATTTAATCAGAGATTAAATAATTTCTTAAAGCTTTCTTCGAAGGTGTTTTTTCCATTTTCTTCTTCATTCCAA
>URWJ01000004.1 GCA_900551535.1 uncultured Granulicatella sp.
CGAAAAGGCATAGGCTCAAGCCTTTCGAGGTTAGTCCGCACGACTGTAAACAGTCCCTTGCGGCTAACCTGCGAACCGTCATCGCCTATGACCGCCTTTTCTCACATCCTATCGCTTGTCTATCGTCTTTGCTGCTTTGTCTCCAACAATTTGGATAATAAATACCAAAATAAGGATGGCTACTGTAGCGACAAAGATGATATCCACTTTGTTTCGTGTATAACCAATGAGGTAAGCTAAGTTACCTAATCCGCCTGCACCGATAACACCAGCTACTGCTGTCGAACCGATTAACGCGATTGCAGTTACAGTAATCCCTGATACAAGTGCTGGAAGTGATTCTGGAATCAGCACTTTTGTAATGATTTGGCGAGTGTTTGCCCCCATTGATTCTGCCGCCTCGATGACTCCTGACGGGATTTCATTTAACGCGATATCCACTAAACGCGCGTAAAATGGCGCTGCACTGATAATCAATGTTGGGATTGCCCCTTTAGGCCCTACAATCGTTGACATGATGGCTTTTGTAAAAGGCATTAATAGAGTCAGTAAAATGATAAATGGAATCGCACGGAAAATATTAATGATTCCGCCTAAAATAAGATGAACCCATGTATTTTCAAGACTGCGACCTTTTCCTGTTAAGAAAAGAAGGAGTCCTAAAATTAATCCAATGACAAATACATAGAACGTTGGAATGAAGGTCATATAGAGAGTTTCATTAATAGCTTTAATGACATCAGGCCATACAACATTCTCGAACGAAAACATTTCTCTGAAAAGTTCATCTAGGCTTGCTGATGCTAAAAATAGATTAAACATGCTCTAACACCTCCACGATAATTTCTGCTTGTTTAAGATATTCGATGACTTCTTCTGCTTTTGAAGATTCTTCCTCAATCAAAATAATCATGCTTCCTAATATCCCTTTTTGCGTAATGTTAACCTTCGCTTGTAAAATCGATACCGTTGCATCCAATTTTCGAATCGCTTCAGATAATACGGCGTCTCCTGTACGGTCACCTAAATACTGAATACGAACGGCTACCCCTGGACGAAGGGACGTTGATAGGTGATGGAATACCTCATCGATTTCATCATCCACACGTTCTTCTCCCACGAATTGTTTTGTAATTGGTTGTTGTGGATTTTTGAAGACTTCAATCACTTCTCCACTTTCCACTACTCGTCCTTCTTCCATCACGGCAACACGGTGGCAAATTTGACGAACTACATGCATTTCATGCGTAATTAACACAATCGTTAACCCTAGTTCTTGGTTGATTTCTATTAATAGCTTCAAGATATCTTTTGTCGTCTTAGGGTCAAGTGCACTAGTCGCTTCGTCGCATAAAAGGACTTCTGGATCGTTAGCTAACGCACGGGCAATCCCTACTCTTTGCTTTTGTCCCCCAGAAAGTTGTGATGGATAAGATTTTTCACGTCCGGTTAGTCCAACTAAATCGATTAATTCGGCTACCTTAGCTTTACGCTCGGCTTTTGGAACGCCTGCAATTTCAAGTGAAAAAGCAATGTTTTCTTCGACTGTTCTCGACCATAAAAGATTGAAATGTTGGAAAATCATCGCGATTTTTTGACGCTCTTTTAACAACTCTTTGCGTTTTAAGGTTGTAATGTCTTTTTCATTAATATAAATATGGCCACTTGTAACCGTCTCAAGTCCATTTAACAAACGGATTAATGTACTTTTACCCGCACCTGAAAAACCAATCACTCCAAAAATTTCGCCTCTACTAATCTCTAACGAGACATCTTTTACAGCTTCAACCGTGCCTTGTTTCCCAGTATATGTTTTGGACACGTTCTCTACTCGAATCATTGTTTCACTCCTTAATAGTCAAAAGGGAGCGAAAAGTACAAGGCTTTTGGCTTTGTATCTTTCCACTCCTCTTGTTCTCTAATTATTTTTATTATTTCGCAGGAATTACAGAACCATCTGTATATTTTTCGTTGATGAATTTACGGATTTCATCACTTTGTAGCGCTTTGATTAAAGCTTGAATTTTTGCTTTATCTTTATCAGCAGGTTTTACAGCGACTAAGTTAGCGTATGGTGAGCTTTCGTCTTCTAAAGCGATTGAATCTTTCACTGGTGAAAGTTTAGCATCGATTGCGAAGTTTGAGTTGATGATCACTGCATCGCCTTCATTGTTTTCGTATGTTGATACTAATAATTCAGGTGCGATTTCTGTTTTGATTTGGATATTCTTTGGATTTTCAGCAATGTCGCTTAATCCAGCAGTTACAGGGTTCACGCCATCTTTTAATTTAATTAATCCGGCTTTTGTGAAGAAGCTTAAGAAACGTCCAACTTCAGCAGGGTTTGTTGACGCATATACCACTGCGTTGTCTGGTAATTCTTTTAATGATTTGTATTTCTTAGAGTAAATTGCCATTGGTTCGATATGAACGTTCCCTACAGAAACTAAATCTTGATTGTGTTCTTTGTTGAATTTATCAAGATAAGGAGTGTGTTGGAAGTAGTTTGCATCCGCATCTCCTCCGTAAACGATGTTGTTTGGAGTTACGTAGTCATTTACGATGTTAATGTCTAATTTGTAACCTTCTTTTTCTAAAAGTGGTTTAGCAGCTTCTAAGATTTCAGCGTGAGGTGCTGGTGAAGCGACTACTTTAATTGTTTTGTCTTCTGCTTTTGCAGCTTCTGTTGTGTTTTCTGATTTTGCTGAGTTGTTTCCGCATGCTACTAATGCTGTTGCTAAAAGTCCGAATGTTGTTGCTTTGAATAATTTATTAAATTTCATGTTATAAGTCCCCTTTTTGGTTAAATGATTGTTCTTTGTTTGGAAACCACATGCGCGCTTCGTGATTTCCAACAGATGTTGCTCTGTCCATTTTGGTTTGGGCCATAAAAAAAGCTTCCCCTCTACACACTAGAGGCGAAGTTTTCGCGTTACCACTCTAATTCCGATAAACCTCACAGTTTACCGCTCCAAAAGTACGTTGCATGGTGCAAGATACCCTTGTACGTTATCGAGTACAAATCGCAAAAGCTTCATCACCTTTGTTGCTCCCAGACCATTTTCAATAAATTGCCCCGTATCCTTTCCCACCAACCGGATTCTCTTTAACGTTCTTCTTTATTTACTTATCTGTTCATTGCATTGCTTTATCTGATGAAATTACTATAAACGATGGTGGTATTCTGAGTCAATGCGAAACTCGTTATTTGATTATACCTGTTTTTCAGAACTCGTTATAACTTTTATGCATATAGTTTCAAATTAAAAAGAAGGAGTGCAAAACCGCACTCCTTCTGCTAATTTCAACTATTTCTTCAAGAACTTTCTCATTGAAAGAACTGAACCAAACGCACCGATAAGAACACCGATGGCAACCATTCCTGCTGAAACATAAATCAAGAATGGATTTGGATCGAGTAGGCTAAAGCTTGATCCAGAGAAGAAATCTGAACCGCCTTTATACACCCATAGGTATACAGACCATACTAATCCGATTGGGATAATTGAACCGATTAATCCAATCATACCGCCTTCTAAGAAGAATGGCCAACGGATGTATGCTTTTGTCGCACCTACCAGACGCATGATTTCGATTTCTGTTCTACGTGCATAGATTGTTGCACGGATTGTATTTGAAATTAAGAACATCGCTAACGCTAATAGTCCTAAAATCACAACTGCCCCGATATTACGAGCTGTCGCGATAATACGGAATAAGTTATCCGCACGAGCTTCCCCGTAACGAACACGCGCTACGTAGTCCATGCCTTCGATTTGTTTGGCAATAGCACTTGTTTTTTGTGGTTCTACTGCTTTTACGTCGAACGCATTACGAAGTGGGTTTGCATCATTTTTGAATAATGATAATTCTTCCCCGAAGTTCTTTGTTACGTCTTCTAACTCTTCGTCTTTAGAACGGAAAGTGATAGACTCAACGCCATCTAAGGCTTTAATTTTTGCTTCTAATTCATCTGTTTTTGTTTGGTCAGCTGCCAAATCAATAAACACACGTACGTTTACGTCATTTTCAATATCTGAACCGATTTTATTAACGTTAAATAAAAGTGATACGAACACCCCTACGATTAATAAGATCATTGATACTGCAGAAACCGCACCAAATGTCATCAATCCATTTCTGAAAAGACTCTTGAAGGCGTCACGTATATGACGACCCATGGTTCTAATCTTCATATCCGTATTCCCCCTGTTCTTGGTCACGTACAATTTGACCATTTTCAATCGCAATTACACGATGCTTTTTCTCGTTAACAATTTGGCTATTGTGTGTTGCCATTACGATTGTTGTTCCTTGTTCGTTGATACGTTCAAGGATATCCATAATTTCCATAGAAGTTTCTGGGTCAAGGTTCCCTGTTGGCTCATCGGCAATCAGGATTCCAGGTGTATTCACAATCGCACGAGCAATCGCTACACGTTGTTGTTCCCCACCAGATAATTCATTTGGGAAATTGTTCATACGGTGTTTTAGGTTTACTAACTCTAAAACATCTTCTACACGACGTTTAATTTCACGAGGTGATTTTTCAATAACCTCCATCGCATATGCCACGTTTTCGTATACTGTTTTATGTGGTAAGAGTTTAAAGTCTTGGAAGACAACCCCTACATAACGACGTAGGAATGGAATTTGACGATCTCTAATTTTCATCAAATCATATTTACCTACACGAATTCTACCTTTAGTCGCTTTTTCTTCGCGATACATCATTTTAATGAAAGTTGATTTACCTGCACCAGAAGGCCCTACTACATAAACGAACTCTCCATCCTTAATTTGGATAGATAAATTATTAATAGCAGTGATTCCTTTATTATATTTCTTAGTTACATTCATCATTTCAATCATAAACTCACCAGCTTTCTAATCCTTCGATATTTTAATCCTCCCTATTATAGCACCCGAATATTACAACCCCTTCACATAAGATTACAGAAATATTAAATTAAGGATACGAGCCATCGCGTTCAGAAATGGAACGTTGGACCGGAATACCGTAAACGGCTGGCACAGCCGTGCGGATATTTCGGGAAACGCACGCCATTTCTGCGATGGCGAGTTCAACTACTCAGGATACGAGGGAGAGAGACAGAAGCCAGGAATAACCTCACAGTGTGAGGTTATTCCGCTTCGTCGTCTCTCCCCCACACAGTTTATTAGACTTTCTTGAATCACGAGTGATTCAAGAAGTCAATAAACCACTGTGTCTATATTAATAAGCTTTTCTCCTTCGTTATAACGGAAGTTTCATCCCACTATAATACAGATAATTAAAACGAACTTAAAACAATTTGCCTACCAACAGTAAAACACCCAGCTCTCACTAGGTGTTTCTCTACTATTATTCTTCAGTTGCTTTTGTTCCCTCAAGCGTCCATTTTAAGTATGCATCCATAAACGGATCCAAGTCTCCATCCATGACCGCACCAATATTTCCTGTCTCATATCCAGAACGTAAATCTTTTACCATTGAATAAGGATGGAATACATAGTTACGAATTTGAGACCCCCAGGCGATATCTTTTTGCTCGCCACGGATAGCTGCCAATTCAGCTGCCTTCTTCTCTTCTTCTAATTGGAACAATTTCGCCTTCAACATCGCCATCGCTTGGTCTCTGTTTTTAAATTGAGAACGTTGCGCCTGACTCTGCGTCACGATTCCAGTTGGAATATGCGTAATACGAACCGCAGAAGACGTCTTATTAATATGTTGTCCACCGGCACCACTTGCACGGTATACGTCGATTTTCAAATCATCTGGATTAATCTCAATATCAATATCTCCGTCCATTTGCGGAACAACATCCACTGAACAGAATGATGTATGACGTTTCCCAGCCGCATCAAACGGAGAAATACGAACGAGACGATGCACGCCTTTTTCAGAGCGTAAATACCCGTATGCATTTAACCCTTCAATCGACAAGGTTACAGACTTAATCCCTGCTTCATCTCCGTCTTGATAGTCCACTGTTTCAACTCGGTAGCCATGTTTTTCAGCCCAACGCATATACATACGCAGTAGCATACTTCCCCAGTCTTGCGATTCCGTACCCCCAGCACCTGGATGGATTTCCAAAATCGCACTGTTCTTATCATGAGGACCGTTCAGTAACATACTTAATTCGTACTGTTGCAAGTCCTTCTCAAGAGACCCAATTGCGTCAACGATTTCCGCATGTACTTCTTCATCTGGCTCTTCTTTATACATTTCAAATAACAAACTAGTTTCTTCATGCGCCAATTCCATCTTATGGAACGTATCATAAATAGCTTTTAATTCATTATTCTTTTGAATGACTTGATTCGCTTTTTCGCTATCATCCCAAAACGATGGTTCAGACATCTCTTGCTCATAGGCTGCGATATCTTCTTCTAAGCGATCTAAGTCAAAGAGACCTCCTATAACTGATGATTTGTTCGTTCATGGCTTCAAGCGCATTTCTAATTTCACTAATTTCCATACTGACCTCTTTCTAAAAGAAAACGGCGAAATGCTTCGCCGTCTCCCTTTTTTATTAAGCTTTTTCTGAATCGTCGTCAGAAGTTCTGTCATGACCTGTAGCCACTACACTACGAACTCCTTGAATTTGTTCACGTTGTAAGTTTTGACGAATTTGAGATTTCATCAAGATACGTGTTACATCATAGTCGATTGCAGCAATCATTTGTTGGAATCGTTCGTAACCTTCTGTTTGGTACTCTGTTAATGGATCGATTTGAGCGTATCCACGTAAACCAACGCTTTGACGTAATTGGTCCATATCATCGATGTGATCTGTCCACTTACGGTCAACCACACGTAGGATAACTACTTTTTCGAACTCAAGCATTTGATTGTCGCCATTCAATTGCTCTTGTTTTTCTTTGTAGATTTCCATTGCTTTTTCGTTTAAGATTCCTTCGATTTCAGTAGCTGCTTTGCCTTCTAAATCGCTAATTGAAAGTTCATCTGGAGCACAGATTGAGTTGTGAGCAAAGTCCACAATTCCTTCTAAGTTCCAATCTTTTTGATCAGTCAATGTATGACTTTCCACAACACGGTGAATTGTACGACGGATCATACCTTTTGTCACTTTTTCAAGTGAGTTTTCTTCGTTAATAATTTGTAGACGTTGTGAGTAGATGATTTCACGTTGTTCACGCATAACCTCATCGTACTCTAGGACGCTTTTACGAGTATCGTAGTTGTTCCCTTCAACACGTTTTTGTGAAGATTCTACTTGTCTTGTTAACATCTTGCTTTGGATGAAGTTATCGTCGCCTTCATCTGTTAAGTTTAGACGTTCCCAAATTGCTTGCATTTTTTCTCCACCGAAACGTTTCATCAAATCATCTTCTAATGATAGGTAGAATTGTGTTGCACCTGGATCCCCTTGACGTCCACTACGTCCACGTAATTGGTTATCGATACGACGGCTTTCGTGACGTTCTGTACCGATTACGCAAAGTCCACCAAGTTCTTTCACGCCTTTACCAAGCTTGATGTCAGTACCACGTCCGGCCATGTTTGTCGCGATTGTTACAGCGCCACGTTGACCAGCTGACATGATAATTTCTGCTTCTTTAAAGTGGTTTTTCGCATTTAATACTTCGTGAGGAATTCCTTCTTCGCGTAGTAAGTTTGAAAGCAATTCACTTGTTTCAACGGCAACTGTACCAACAAGGATTGGTTGACCTACTTCATGACGTCGTTTGATATCTTGAACAACCGCACGGAATTTACTACGTAATGATGGGTAGATTAAATCGTGACCATCGATACGTTGTACAGGACGGTTTGTTGGAATCGCAATAACGTTCATGTTGTAGATTTCTCTGAATTCTTCTTCTTCAGTCTTCGCAGTACCTGTCATCCCTGACAATTTACGATACATACGGAAGTAGTTTTGGTAAGTGATTGTCGCCATTGTCTTAGACTCGTTTTCAACTTCAACGCCTTCTTTAGCTTCAATCGCTTGGTGAAGACCATCTGAGTAACGACGACCTTCCATGATACGTCCAGTAAATCCATCAACGATTTTAACTTTACCTTCATCCACCACATAGTCGATGTCGCGTAACATAATGTAGTTCGCACGTAACGCTTGGTCGATATGGTGTACAAGCGCTGAGTTATCCACGTCATAAAGGTTTGGTAAGCGGAATGTTTGTTCAGCTTTGTTAATCCCTTCGTCTGTTAATGAGATTGTTTTAGAAGTTAAGTCGATTGTGTAATCTTCTTCCTCTTTTAATCCTTTAACAAACATATCTGCACGTTGATATAACACTGTTGATTTTTCAGCTTGTCCTGAAATGATCAATGGAGTACGCGCTTCGTCGATTAAGATTGAGTCTGTTTCATCGACAACTGCGTAGTTCAATGGACGTTGTACCATTTGTGATTTGTAAACCACCATGTTATCACGTAAGTAGTCAAATCCTAATTCACTGTTTGTGCTGTAAGTGATGTCTGCAGCATATGCAGCACGTTTTTCTTCTGAAGACATTCCTGTTAAGTTTAACCCTACAGTTAGGCCTAAGAAGTTGTATAACTCACCCATTTCGCGCGCGTCACGAGTTGCTAAGTATTCGTTAACTGTAACTACGTGAACACCGTCGCCTGATAATGCGTTTAAGTATACAGGCATTGTCGCTGTTAAAGTTTTACCTTCACCAGTACGCATTTCCGCAATGTTACCATCATGAAGTGTAATCCCACCCATGATTTGAACTTTATATGGGAATAAGCCTAATACACGTTTAGCCCCTTCACGTACTAACGCGAACGCTTCAGGAAGAAGTGCATCAAGAGACTCCCCTTGAGCATATCTTGCTTTATATTCTTCTGTTTTTACTGGAAAATCAGCATCTTCTAATGCAGCCATTTGAGATTCTAACGCAATTACTTTATCCGCTAGTTTTCCTAAACGACGTAATTCACGCTTATCATTTTCAACTAACTGTCTCAAAAAATTTGCCATTTAATTAACTCCTTTTTTATTTTCACCACTGTTTTTAAATCGGTGAACTTTTTAAATCTCATAAAAGTACTACAAATAGGTGGCTACACCTATTGCATCTTATTCATTTTACCATTGTTTAGCTAATTAAGAAAGCAAAAAAAGGCGACTTTTTTGAAAGTCACCTGATTTTTTTACAATTTTACGTCAAAGAAACCCAATTTCCTATCCAAACGGAAAGTTATTTATACTCTAACTCCGTTTTCTGTCGCTAAAACCAGCACCATTTCTGTTCAAAACAAAAAAGGTGGCTTTTTTAAGCCACCTAAAATTATATTAATTTGTTTCAATCAAACCATATTTTCCATCTTTACGACGATAAACAATGTTTGTTTCGTTCGTTTCAGCATCTTGGTAGATAAAGAAGTTATGTCCTAACATGTTCATTTGAAGAACAGCTTCTTCGCTATCCATTGGTTTCAAATCAATTCGTTTTGTACGAACGATTTCTAATCCTGTTTCCTCCTCTTCAGGCACTTCTGGAAGTGGTGGTAACACAACATCGAATCCTTTTTCGCGAGATTTACGATTGATTTTTGTTTTATGTTTACGAACTTGTCTTTCAAGTTTATCGACTACCAAGTCAATACTTCCATATAAATCAATTGAAGTTTCCTCGGCACGTAGAACTAAATAAGGAAGTGGGATCGTAACTTCAACTTTTGCAGTCTTTTCAGCGTAGACTTTTAAGTTGACATATACAGTCGCATTAGCAACGTCAGTAAAGTATTTTTCTAATTTGCTAATTTTCTTTTCTGCGTATTGACGAATCGCTTCTGTGACCTCAATATTTTCTCCACGGATATTATATTTAAACATAATACTCTCCCCTTTCATCTGGAAAACCAGATTTGAAGAAATACCCTAAGGACCACTCTTAGGAATTGCTTCGTTTGATTTCTATAGTTTTATTATAAAGCATGTACAGGGCTTTTACAACCGTTTTCAAGAATTCTTTCATTAAGAATTGTTAAGGAAAAACGGTATTTTTGAGTACTTTTCTTTGTCGATATTTTGTTTTCACGAGATGAAAAATCATACAGCAGAAAAGACTACTACCAAAAAAAGTCTTTAGAAGCAGTTGCCC
Source organism: uncultured Granulicatella sp. (assembly GCA_900551535.1). GTDB lineage: Bacteria > Bacillota > Bacilli > Lactobacillales > Aerococcaceae > Granulicatella. The sequence goes on from URWJ01000004.1 coordinate 10,114, forward strand.
CTAAAGACTTTCACAAAAGATTTTCATTTGGTGAATGATTCTATTTATTTTTCTTTTTTACGAAGAAGAAATCCTCCTAGTGTTGCAGAAACAAATCCGAATAGGCTAAGAACAGATGAAGTCTCAGCAACCCCTGTATTTGGTAATTGCTCTTTTGGAGCTTCTTTTTCAGTAACCACTGCAACTGCTTCACCTTGAGTTGTTTCTTCCGTCGTAGTTGTAGTCGTTGTTTCCTCTAATTGATATTCGTAGATAACATGAGTCGTTCCTTCTTTTAGCGAGCCTTCCGCTGCATCAGAAGTTGAAGCAGTGCCGACAAGCACATAAGTTTTGCCATCCACTGTAATTCTTTCAGGACGTTCTTGTGCATTATCAGTCGTATTATACGCAATTAGATTTCCACTCGCATCATAGATAGGCGTTCTATCCGTATCTGTATATGTGTCTTTCAATTTCGTTTTAGTCCCTTGAATCACATAGTCCACGACTACATCCCCAAGGTACAATGCAGATACATCTTGATCGGCCATATCTTCTTTTTCAGACATGTAATATGTCACGGTCTTGTTCGCACGTAATGTAAAGATTTTTGCGTAATCAAAGAATGTTGACGGGTCGATATTTGTATCTTCTGGAATGGTCGTCCAGTCTCCATTATTTGGAGTAATATACGTTCTAGGATTTGTCACCGACTTAATCAGATGCCCATTACTTACATAGCTGTCATCTACAGAAGCAGGGTTTCCCAATCCAGCATAATCAATACTATTTACATAATCTCCTTCAAAGGCTTGATGATTTACATACTCCTCAAGATGTTGATCTCCTGTTTCATATCCTCGTACTCCGCCTTCACTACTTCCTTTCCAAACTAATCGAGCATCGATCGGTAAATATTTAATGTTCTTAGCTTGAGTTAACGGAATCGTCACGTCAATTCTAACCGCTTGACTCTTGTCGAAACTAGCGTATAAATTGTAAGTTGAAATTTTTTCAGCATCTATATACAAATCATTCCCTGTTACCGTATAGGCAGTTTTCCCAGCGGCAATTTCTTCTGCTGTAGGAATATCGAATGTTTCATGTTCAGCGTTAATAGCATCATCATAGCTAATTTCTTTCATTGGCGCATTCACTTCTACTGGATTCCCATTTGCATCTCTTGTTCCAATCAGTGTTAAATTAATTTCTGCATTTGGAAGATTTGGGACGCGAATCGCAAGAGCGCCAACTGTTTGTCCATGAAGGCTTGAATGCAATCTTTGGAATGCAACCGTATAAGAATAAGTCACATTATTTCCATCTGCACTTAGAGTCGCATTATGTCCCTCTACGTTAACATGCCCGCCTTCACTCACAATATTATTGTTTTCAGTAGCTGTTGCAGGTGTTGTAGCTTCTGTTGTTTCTGTCGTAGCTGTAGTTTCAGCGTTAGTTGTTGCTTCAGATGTAGCCACAGTCGTTTCCGCAGGTACACTCTCGTCAGCAAATACAGTGCCATTCCCAACAATCATTAAGCTTGTTGGAAGTGCAGCACTCATCAATACACGTTTCAATTTTTTCTTCATTCGTTCCGTCTCCTATTTCTAAATCGCTTTTTTTAATGTGAATTTTATGTCAATAAACACAGAGTTTATTATACGGTTCCCCCTCCTTAAAAGCAATACGATTCGAGTCGAAAAATGAATATAATATAAAAAAATATATTTAAACTCCATCACTTCTTTAGTGATACAAATATTCCTTTCTAACGTATATTATTTCCGATAAATATTTTTCTTACGACTAAATTCATCAAATCAGCGTTGACAGAAATCGTTTTCAACGATATAGTGAAATTGTAAACAAAATATAAAGGAGTTATGATTATGGAAAAAGTATTTGCTAGTCCGTCTCGTTATGTTCAAGGGAAAGATGTTCTTAAAACTGGTCTTTCTCACGTTTTGGCCCTTGGGGATCGTCTTCTCCTTCTTTGCGACCCTATCGTTTATGATTTAGTCGGTAAAGAACTAGAAGAAAACCTCGTGAAAGCTGGCGCGTTTGTTCATCGTGAAATCTTCCATGGTGAAGCAACCAATGACGAAGTTCGCCGCGTTGCTGAAGTCGTGAAGGAACATCAACTAAACGTAGTCATCGGCTTAGGTGGTGGTAAATCGATCGATACAGCCAAAGCCATTGCAGATGATTCTAATTGTCCTGTAGCGATTTTACCAACGATTGCTTCAACTGACGCTCCAACTTCTGCCCTCTCTGTTATCTACTCAGCAGAAGGCGTATTTGAACGCTATCGTTTCTACAAGAAAAACCCAGATTTAGTATTAGTCGATACAAAAGTCATTGCCAATGCTCCTGTTCGTTTATTAATCTCAGGAATTGCCGACGCGCTTGCTACTTGGGTGGAGGCTCGTGCAGTCATTGAAGCACAAGGAGGCACAATGGTCGGTCAAGTGCCAACGATTGCCGCAGAAACCATCGCTCGTGTCTGCGAAAGTACTTTATTCGAAAATGGACTTCAAGCCGTTGCCGCAGCAAACGCCAAAGTAGTTACTCCAGCTTTAGAAGCTGTAGTAGAAGCGAACACATTACTCAGCGGTATCGGTTTTGAATCAGCTGGTTTAGCAGCAGCACATGCCATCCATAACGGATTCACAGCAATTCATGGAGACATCCACACTCTCACTCACGGTGAAAAAGTAGCTTATGGTACATTGACACAACTGTTATTAGAAAATCGTCCAAAAGCAGAACTCGATAAATACATTACTTTCTATCAAGCACTTGGATTACCAACAACGCTGAAAGAAGTAAAATTGGATTCTGTTCCTTATGAAGACTTACTCAAGATTGGAGCCCTTGCAACACAAGAAGGCGAAACCATCCATCAAATGGTTGTTGACTATACTGCCGAAGATGTAGCAAATGCTCTCCTTGCTCTTGACCAATATGTCACTACACGATTCTAAAAATGACTAGGTAGAAACCAATAGCCCAAGCAGAAATCTGCTTGGGCTATTTTTTCGATTGATTTTGTATCACAGATGATACGTATCACGCATGATACACTTTTTATCTAAATAACGTCAGAGACTCCACTTCTTCAACACCTATTTCCGTTAATGCTTTTGCGGCAAGATGGATTGTTGCGCCGGTTGTATAAACATCATCCACCAATAAGACTTTCTTTGGAACCCCTACATTCTCTTTCACTTTAAAAGGTTGCTTTAGTTGCAGACGCTCCTGCCTTGTCTTCTCGGATTGCTTCTTCCCACTGCCAATATGTTCTAAAAGTGAAACAGCTGGCACATGGCACTGTTTCAGTAAAGTTGGAATCGTCTCGAATTCTCTTTTTCTTAGACTCGCTTTGGACGAAGGCAATGGACAAAGAACGAATCCCCTCTTTTGATATCTGAGCAACTCTTTCCTTAACTCTTTTATGACCAACGCCATCACTCTTGTATCTCCTACAAATTTAAACAGCTCCATAAACTTTCGCCCCGCCTCATCATAAGCATACAAGGCAGTATTCTTTAGGAGTACCGCTTCTTTTACTTGATGCCATTTTTGACAATCTGGGCAAACTTCCACTTTTGTCATCAACCTCCCGCACTCTAGGCACGTTGGATGCTGTTTTAATTCTATAAACGGATGCTCACAATTGACGCAAATGCACTTTCTATTTGCTCCTAGTAAAAACGAGAGTATTGGTTGGGCTCGTTCGACTTCTTCCCCGCACCATAAACATTTCATTCGTGTTCCCTCCCAAGAAGTGCTTGTTGATTTAAGTTTTCAATTTCCCTGACCGCCTGGACCATCTCTTTTGTTTTGCCATTATGAAAATAAACCACTTCTCCTGTTGGACATTCTACTGTCCGTCCAACGCGTCCTGCGATTTGCACAAGTACTTCTCTTGAGAATTCCTCTTCATGCGCATTGACGACACAAACATCGACTCCTGGAAAAGTCACTCCTCGTTCAAGAATCGTTGTCGTCACTAGAAAATCGAGCTCTCCTGCTCTCATCTTCGCGATTCTTTCTTGCCGATACACTTCTTTAGAACTAACTGTCTCGAATTTCGCATTTGAGAACTGTCGTCTAAGTGCTGCTTCTATCGGACCTAGAAGTGTGATTCGTGGTACAAACAGCAAGAATCTTTTTCCTGCTTTAACATGTTCCTCTATAAACCGCTGCACCGGTTTAGGTACTTTTTTCTTTTTCAGTTTTTTCTCTAAGTCTCCGATATAACTCATCGTTGGTACTACTAATGGTTTCTTATGATATCGCTCTGGCAATAAGGATACCGACAACTCTTTTCGCTTCAGTCGTTTTTCCAGCGTCTGGGACGGGGTCGCCGTTAAATACATCAGGCAACCGTCCTCTTTCACCGCACGATGAACCGCCCGAATCAGTAACTCATTATCCCGATAAGGAAATGAGTCCGTCTCATCAATCACGACCAAATCAAATGCGCGGTAGAATCTTAGCATCTGGTGCGTCGTCGCAATCGTCAGCGGCACTCGCTTGTAACCTTCTTCGGACTGTGAATGAAGTACGTTTTGCTCGACTGTTGGGAAAGCTTCCTTCAAACGAGGCGCAAGTTCAACACATACATCAATTCTTGGTGCGGCAATGGCGACTCTTTTTCCTTGTTGCAACATCCATTCGATGCTCGCAAAAATCATCTCCGTTTTCCCAGAACCTGTCACGGCCCAGAGTAGGTGTTCACGGAATCCTGTGTGCTTTACGACATCCAGGCACTCCAAAGAGAGCTGTTCCTGTTTGGAACTCAAAGTATGTTTATAGTGCGCTAATGCTCCTGTTCTTTTTGGAAAAGGCTGCTCTTCTTCAGGAGTCGCAATCACCACGCTACAAGCCTTCACCTTTCCCATCCCAATACACTTCAAGCAATACCAACATTCACCGTCTTCACAATTCAGGCAAGGCCCTTTGGCAAATTCCAACGGATCCGTATTCCCACAAAACTGGCACTCTTTCTTCCTGTTTTTCACGGTAATCCCAACCTCTAGCACTGCATTAGTAGAAACTTCATGCTCTTTTAGCATCGATTGATAGACCGCTTGAATACGTCCAACAGCTCCTTCCATCCCACTCACCTCACCCCTAACTACGCAAAAAAAATCAGAAGAAGATTTCTCTTCTTCTGATTTTTGTTTGAAAGGAGTGCTTCTATTATGAGAAGAATGCGAGTAATACCCCTGCAGCAATCGCGCTACCGATAACTCCGGCTACGTTTGGTCCCATTGCGTGCATTAATAAGTAGTTACTTGGGTCTTCTCTTTGTCCTTCTTTTTGTACAACACGAGCGGCCATTGGTACGGCAGATACCCCTGCAGCACCGATCATTGGATTGATTTTACCGCCAGATAATTTGTACATCAATTTACCCATTAAAACCCCAGCTGCTGTTCCTCCAGCAAACGCGATTAATCCTAGTAAAGTAATTTTAAGAGTCGATACTGATAAGAATAATTCCCCTGTTGCTTTCGCTCCTACTGTTAACCCTAAAATAATGGTTACCCCGTACATCATCGCATTTTGTAGAACTTTTGTAATGTTTGGAACTACCTTAATTTCTTTAATTAAGTTACCAAGCATTAAGCATCCTACTAAAGGAGTTGCACTTGGTACTAATAAGCTAACAAAAATTGTAACAATGATTGGGAAAAGAATTTTTTCCGTTTCACTCACTTTACGGTTTTCTGTCATTTTCACAAGACGTTCTTTCTTCGTTGTGAGCGCACGAATAATTGGCGGTTGAATAATTGGCACAAGCGCCATGTATGAGTACGCTGCTAAGGCGATTGCTGGTAATAAGTGCGGTGCAAGTCTTGTCGTTAAGAACAAGGCGGTTGGTCCATCCGCGCCCCCGATAATCCCTACTGAAGCAGCTTCTTGCGGTGTCATTCCCCACATTACTGAAAGGAAGAATGCGACGAAAATACCGAATTGAGCTGCCCCACCAAGCAAGATCGTCTTTGGATTTGCAAGTAGCGGTCCAAAGTCTGTTGAGGCCCCTAAGCAAAGGAAAATCATCGGTGGATAAATACCAAGGTTTGTTCCTTGATATAAGTAATACAAGAGTCCACCAGGTCCATTTTCAGTAGGAGCATCCATCAACCCTGCTAATGGTAAGTTTACAAGGAGCATCCCGAACGCAATCGGAACCATTAAGTATGGTTCATACCCTCGTTTAATCCCTAGATATAGAAACACGCAGGCGATAATTAACATAATGATATTTTGAATTGTTAAATTATAGAGCCCACTCGTTTCAATCAACTGTTGAATGACTTCCATAAACCATCGCCTCCTAAATCGTTAAGAGTGGTTGGTTCGATTCGACAGATTCATTACTTGATACATGAATTGCTTTCACAACACCATCAGCTGGAGCAAGGATTTCATTTTCCATCTTCATGGCTTCTAAAATCACAAGTACATCTCCTTTTTTCACTGCATCACCGACATTTTTATTGACCGATAATACAATCCCTGCCATTGGAGCAGGCACCACTTCACCGTCCCCTGTTGGAGCAGGTGCTGGCGCAGCTTTCTTTTCTTCCACTGGCGCGCTAGGTGCAGGAGTTGGAGCTGCTGCTAATTTTTGTGCTGCTTCTTCGTTTGAAATTTCTTTTAGTGAGACGATAAATGTTTCGCCATTCACTTCTACTTCGTATTTTTTCATTTAGTCCACCTTCTTTTCAATCGATACAATTTCAAAGTGCTTGTCCGGAACATCCGCACTCGCTTGTGTTAAAGCGACCAGTGCGGCAACTCGAGCAAGTTTATTCGTTTCAAATAGTGTTCCATCATTTGTTGGAGCCTCAGGTTTCACCTCAACTGGTTTTCCTACAACTCCAGCTGTTGGATGGCTCTTTGCTTCCAAAATTTGGATAACTTTAGAGCTTCCTTGCATGAGGAACATTAGAATCGTCAACATCACAAACACAATTCCCATTGAAACGATTGTGATCCATAGGATTTCTAATAAACTTAGTTGCATAACTCTCTCCTCACTTTACAGTCGCAAAAATCTTCACGATTTCAGATGGTTTTTGCCATTGTCCATTCTTCTTGAGCAAGAATTCTTTGCCGACTTTAGGGAAGAGTGCGTAAGTTAGAACATCTTCGTCACTTCTTGCTAAATCTCCAAGTTCTGCTTTGAGTGTTTCGAATTCTGGTGGCAAGTGGTTTGCTGGGCGATCGCTGATGACTTCTTGGTCACCAATGATGCTTCTTCTGAAGCTTTCTTGAATTGGTACTGGTGATTGTCCATAAGAACCAAGTAAGTAAGATTTCACTTCGTTTGAAACCACTTTGTAGCGTTGGCCTGTAAGAACGTTCATCGTTGCTTGTGTTCCCACCATTTGGCTCATTGGAGTAACAAGAGGTGGATATCCAAGGTCTGCTCTTACTTTAGGCACTTCTTTTAATACTTCTTCGTATTTATCTGTTGCACCCGCTTGCGTTAATTGAGAATACATATTCGATAACATTCCACCAGGCACTTGATATAAAAGCGCACGTGGGTCTGGAGTTAACATTTTTGGATTCAAAGTTCCATCTTTAATGTATTTATCTTTAATTACTCGGAAGTGGTCTGCAATAGGTTCTAATTTTGCCAAATCAACTGAAATATCATAGCCTAATTCGCGAAGAGCGATGACTAATGATTCCGTAGGTGGTTGGCTTGTACCTTCACTAAGTGGTGAAAGTGCTGTGTCGATGCGGTCTGCACCTGCTTCAATGACTGCTTGATAAGTAAGTTGGGCAATACCGCTTGTGCAGTGTGTATGCACGACGATTGGCACTGTAATCACTTCTTTTAACGCACGAACAAGCTCAATACCACGAGCTGGTGTTAAAATACCGGCCATGTCTTTCACACAGATAGAATCGGCACCCATTTCTTGCATTTTTGCTGCTAGTTCTTTGTAATAGTCAATCGTATGCGCATCACTAATCGTGTAGCAAATTGTCATTTGTGCTTCTTTACCTGTCTTCTTCACGGCATTTAGTGAAGCTTCCAAGTTACGAACGTCGTTTAACGCATCGAAAATTCTGAAAATATCAATCCCGTTTTCTGCTGATTTTTCGACAAATTTTTCTACAACATCATCAGCATAGTGACGATATCCTAAAATATTTTGTCCGCGTAATAACATTTGCAGCGGTGTTTTCTTTAAATGTTTTTTCAAGGTGCGCAGTCTGTCCCATGGGTCTTCGTCTAAGAAACGAATACATGCGTCAAACGTTGCTCCACCCCAACATTCCAAAGAAGCAAATCCTGCTTCGTCTAATTGATCTAAAACAGGGAGCATATCTTCAATTCGCATACGGGTTGCCATCAAAGATTGATGGGCATCCCGTAAGATTGTATCTGTAATTCCTATTTTTCGAGTCATCACCGAACACTCCTTTCACTATAATACGTCGATAAAGCGTTCGATTGTCTTGATGCTTTCAAGGGCATCTTGAGGAATTTGATGTTCTGGATTTGCATCGTTAAATGCTTTCAAGTAATCCAAACGGAATTGCATACGATCACGAATTAATTCAGCGTATTCGCCATTCATGTCAGGCACTTCGTAACCTTCAACTGGTAAGTATTCCATTCCTGGAAGACCACCGAATAATTCAAAGTTTGCTTTGCCATCAACAACTGTTTCGATGACGCCAAGTGAAACTTCTTTTGTAACTTTCTTACCTAAGAAATCTCCTGTATTGATGATGTAGCAGTCTACACCTTTATCAAATAATGCTTTGAATTTTTCGTAGTCTTCTACTAATGGATATACACGGAATGGGTTTGCGTATGGTTCGATAACGAGCGCATCTAAGTTTGCCCCAGCCCCTGTATTTTCAGCAGTAGAACGTTTTGTCATTAATGTACATCCTAAAATAGATGCTAAACGTGGATCTGTGATTTTCACTAATGGTGGTAGTGCATCATCTTTCATGATCCAGAAAATAGATTGAATTGGTTCTTGAATCTTATCAACACGGTTTGGTGTTGAATAACGAGATTTAATAGTACGTCCGTTACCGTTACGAATATCTTCAGTTACTAAAACTTTACGGCCGTTTTCATCCAGAGTCACACCACAGTTTTGAACCGTTACGAAGTAATCTTGTTCTCTGTGACCTGCTGGATAGTCATTTGTTTTGTCGAAGTAAGAAGGTTCCAAAGCTACAGATGAACCATCTTCTACCGAAATCACAAATGCATCGTCGTGTAATACTTCAATGTCGTATTTATCGTCATGTTTTGCGTGTGTTAATGTAGACTTACCTGATCCAGATAATCCGAAGAAGCTTGCAACGTAAGAATCGCCTTCTTTACGGAAAATCTTCAAACCACCGTGGCAAGAAACGTAATTGTTACGAGCGGCAGTTGCCCATGCTAATGTTAACGTTCCTTTCTTGATTTCCCCAAAATAACTCATTCCTAAAATTGCAGCACAGTTATGTTTTGTATCAAAAAATGCTAATCCATCTGGGTAATCAGGATGTCTCCAAGTTGGGTCGAAGAAAATGAAAATATCATTTTCGTCATATTGTTTAGACGCATCATAACGTCTCTTATATTGGTCATTGAAAATTTGGAAGTTCAATAACCATGAGTACAAGTTGTTAATGTGTTCTTTAGGCATTGTGATATGCGCCTTCACCATAAAGTCTTCATCAAGACCTACAACGGCTGTACCCTTAATAAACGGTTTGAACGAACTGTTATAAATCTCTTCACGAATGATTGGAATAATCTTTGCATCTTCTGCTGGATTATTACCCAAAATTCGACGAGCTTTTGCAGTACGTCCTACAACGCTCCCATCAACAACCGTAAGAATATGTGCATCCTCCGGTAACCCTAAATCCTTTGCGTTTGCAACGAACGCATCTAACACTGTTGTATTAGGTGCATGTGACGCTAATTCATACGCCTCTGCCAGAGTCGGAATTTCAGTCGCATTGTTCGAATAAAAAGCTGGTTCAATAGTTGCCTTCAATTGCGAAAGATGCGGATTGCTCTTGCGTATAGTGTCTGTAGCGAAACGATCAATTGTTGCCATAATATCAACCTTCCTATCTTTTTATTGATACTTTAATTATACACGAAAACGCTTTAAATGTAAGCGTTTTTTGTGATTTTTTTTGCTAATTTCTCCATTTTTTTCTTTTAATTGTTGGAATCTCGTCCAAAAGTAGCAAATCGCTCCCAAACAAAAAAGAACGGGTTACCACATGCGGTAACCCGTTTCTCTAAGCTTTATTTTTAAAATTCATTTCAAAACACATGCCTTCTGCTGTTGCAAAGAAGCGGTGTTCAATTTGTTCACGTTCGAGCAACTGATGAACACTATAGAGTCCTACTCCATTTCCTCCGCCAGTCGTTCCTTTTGAAGATGGTAAGAGTGAAAATGCCGTTTCAATTTGTTCTTTCGTTAGTGGAACACATGGATTTTCAATCGTTAAACAATGATTCTTTAGCTCTACTCGAATGACGCCTTCTTTTGATGAGTGTTTAATGGCATTCATCAATAAGTTATTCCATACATTTCGAAAGGCGATTGGGCTCGCTTCAATCGTGAATGGTTCGATGCTTTCTTCAAGCACTAGCCCTTTTTCTTGTAATAATAACTGGAATTCTCTATTCCACTCTGGAAGAACTTTGTCTAATGCTATTTCTTCTTTTGTTAGAGTTTCTTCTTGTAATTTAGACAGCGCCAGAATTTCTTGAACGAGTACAGACATCTGGTCAACTTTGGCAATCGACTCTTCCAAGTACTTATCTCGGTCCTTATATTTGCCAACATTGAGGCTCATATTCTCTAATAAAATACGCAGGCCTGCTAATGGCGTCTTCAGCTCGTGAGAAGCGCTCCTTAGGAAATCCACCTTTGTTTTTTCCAGCTGAATCATCTTCTGATTCTTCTCTTCCAATTCATCGATGACAGATAGTAGATGCTCGTATAACTCATTAATTTGCATCTCCATCTGCCCAATTTCATCGGCTCTTGGATTTACAAATCTGGCATCTCTATCCAATTCCATCATCTTCTTGGTTACCCTGGACATTTGCATCAGAGGTTTCGATAATTTTCTAGCATAAATATACGAGAAAATCACTGCTGTAAAGATCGAAATGGCGAGTGATAATGGCAAATAACGGAATGTGACCTTGGTTGCCTGTTTCACAGATTCGGTTGTCGTCACGACCTGCAGTTGCATTTGTTTGCCGTCTTTTGTAGTGACTTGTCTGTCCTCGATAATCACCGAGTTCTGATCACTATTTTCATCAATGGCCAACTCGCTTCCTAGCTGCAAGTTCTCCCCGTTCGATTCTTTTCTTAAGTAAGCTGTAATCCCTTCGTTTTTAGCATACAGTTGCAAGGCAGACGCAGCTTCTTGTTCATCGACTTTGGATAAACTTTCCACTAACACATCTGCTTTTTGGCTTAATTCTTGCTGACGTTCCTGCAAATAAAAGTGCGGAAAGGCAAAGTATAAAAACAGATGCGCGATGGCGACTAGCGTACCTAAAATGCTCAATGTATAAATAAAAATCTTAGGAAACAGTTTTAATTTTCTCATCTTAACTCCAACTTGTATCCGACATTTTTAACCGTCACGATACAATCCAACAATAATTTTTTTCGCAATTGCTTGATATAAACATCCACAACACGGTCAAACGGTGGATCTTCATGCTCTGCCCACACGTGATCTAATATTTGAGCACGACTCAATACTTGCCCATGATGTTCTACGAGTAGTTTCAAAATTGCGAGTTCCTTTGCGGTTACTTCCACAATTTGCCCATTTACTCTAGCTTCAAAACTGGTAAAATTCACACTCGTATTCTCATAGTTCCACACATCCATTTCTCCGTAATGACGCTTCAATACGGCTTCAATCTGCTTATGCAAAACGACGAGGGAAAATGGTTTTTGAATAAATCCATCGACGAGTAGCTCGAACGTTCTCACTTGTGTTTCTTCATCATGAAGGGCCGTTAGCATCAGAATAGGAACTTTACTTGTTTTACGTACCTCTTCTAACACTTCAAAGCCATTTTTTCGAGGCATCATAATATCGAGTAAGATTAAATCAATCGACTCTTTTTCAAATACTTCAAGCGCCTCTACTCCATCTTCTGCTTCAAACACATGGAAGCCTTGCTCTGTTAAATATTCACGAACACCTTCGCGAATCGCTCCTTCGTCTTCAACGACTAATAAATTCAAAAACATCACCTCTTTTTTGCTATTATATCAATCAATTGGTCTAGCGACTAGACCCTTGCATTTTTATTCCGTATCTTGCAATAAACTCTTCGGAGATTTTTGTAAAATAAACGCACTCCCTAGGAGAACTGCAATGACAATGACTACAAGCCCAAGTCCAACAACCGTTGCTTTATCAATATTAGATACTGTCACCGATAATTCTGTTAATGTCTTATTGAAACCGTCAACTGCTGCTCCACCACCAAGGTTTGCTGATTTCGCTTCATTCGCCAGTTGCGTGCCAAGGCTACTATTGACTTGCCCCAAGATGAGTTTTCCAACCCATTCACTGACAGGTCCACCTGCAAGAATTGCAGCGATAAAGCTGGCAATGCTGACCATCCCTACTTCGCAGAGCATTTGCGCGATAATCGTTTTGTTCGTCATCCCAAGCGCCAGACGGACACCGATTTCTCGACGACGGCTATTTGTCCATAAGAAGAGGACGAGCACTAAAATAATCGCAGAGAAAATCAGACTTCCAAGGAATAGTTTATCCGTTAAGCCGTATACTAAGTTAATTGATTTTTGAAGCGTTGGGTAGTTTTGGCTACTCTTAATGAGCGTATATGCCTTCCAGTTAATTCCCAACTTCTTCGCTTGCTCCATCACCTTATCGATGTCGTATTGACCACCGACAAGGAAAGTTGCATCTAAATAAATCGCATCCGCCTCTGTATAACCATACATTAAAGCACTTGTCTTTAAGTCCGTTAAAATCGTATTTTCATATAATTCTTGAGGCGCTGTCACTCCACCTTTGTTTTTACCTCCGAATAAACCAACAATCGTCACTTCGGTTTGGTTATTGGCTTGCTTTTCGTTATCTGCATCATAGATGTTTGATTTCAACTTGAACTTGTCGCCGACTTTTAAATTATTTTTCTTAGCAAAGTCTTCGTGCACTAATGCCACATTGGTATCATCATCCTTAATATGGCGTCCTTGGGTTAGCGTGAAGGTTTGTGCAGCAAATCGTTCGTCCATGCTGGAATCATTAATCCCTGTTACTTGAGCGGCTTTCCCGAAACGTTGTTGGCGAGTGGCGTCAAGACGAACTCCTTTTGCTGGAATTAATTCTTGATCCACAAGGTCAGCCACGACTTCCATTCGCTTCACTGCCTTTTGAACGCCTTCGATTCCTTCAATCGCTTGAATATCTTTCCCCTTTAAGTTCCCGCCCCCACGAGCAGTTCCTTGATTATGTCTACGGTCAATTTGCATCGAAAACGAAGAATTAATCGACTTAAACGTTTCTTTTGCAGCGGTATCCGTTGCGTGTTTTACGGCTAGACTACTAAGAGCCACTGTTGCCATACTGAATAAAATAAAGAAAATAATGAAGGTTTTAAACTTTTTTCTTGAGACATATGCCCAAGCATTTTGTAGGATATTCATCTATTTTCCCCCTCTTGCTTTCTTTAGTTTTCCATCTTCTAATTCCAACACTTCATCACTCGCAGTCGCAACTTGCGGGCTGTGAGTCACAACAATAACGCATTTTCCACTTTCATGTGCTGCCATTTTTAAGATATCGATAATTTCTGCTGCGGTTCCCTCATCAAGATTTCCCGTTGGTTCATCCGCTAAAATAATTGGTGCCTTTGAAACGAGAGCTCTCGCAATCGCAACCCGTTGTTGTTGCCCGCCAGATAGCTTTAATACATTACGATGAATTAATTCTTCATCTAATCCTAATTTCAATAGGATATCTTTGCTTGCTTTTCCATTTACTAAACGCACATTTTCAAGAGGTGTTAAATAATCGATTAAATTATAGTTTTGGAACACTAAGCAAATATGGTCACGACGGTGTTCACTGTATGACCCTTGCGCAATATCTTGCCCATTAAAACACACTTTTCCTTTCGTTGGACTATCTAATCCTGCTAATAGCGATAAGAAAGTCGATTTCCCTGCTCCTGATTTCCCAACGACTGCATAGAATTTTCCTTCTTCAAAAGTGGCATTCAAATCATTCAATACATATTTTTGAGAATCCTCGTATCGATAATAAATAGTTTCTAATGATAATACTGACATAAAAACACTCCTTAGTTCATTTGACTTAAAATTTTCTTTGGTTTCTTCATTAAGATGACTGCGGTACTAAATAGAACGGCTAATGCAATAATAATCAGTACGACTCCAATCGTTAGCAGTCCTTGCATTAGACTGAACTCCGGCAAGCTCGATTCAAATAATGATTTCACTTGAGGGGGAATCTCATCCGAGGTTAAGAGCCCCGTGTAAAATTGCTTGGCTACAAAGCTGCCCAACATAAGAGCGAAGATGGAGCTCGTTGCCGCTACCGTGTAGAGTTCTAATAAGATTTGCGCGATAATTTCTTTTCTTGAAATTCCGACCGACATCAAAATCCCGAACTCATGAATTCTTTCTCTTAATGTAAATAATAAAATTAAAAATAAAACAATAACTGCTAACACAAATACTGAGCTAGTCAACAATGTCATAAGCGATTTGAAATTTTGGATAGGCGCGGCTACCTGCTCAAATACTTGTTCATTTTTAGAAAGTTGAATGCTATCCCACTTGAGAGGAAGTTCTTTTACTTTAGCGATTACTTCATCTAATTTTGATGGATCTTTTACCGTAAAAATCGCACGGTGAACAATTGCATTCGATTCATCTTTTCCAATCAATGTTTGGCTCGTTTTGTAATCCATATAAATACGATTTTCTGTTAAGTCACTCGTCAACCCTGTTGATTGCTCCGATAACTTTCCGTTGAAGATTCCAACGATTTCGACGGTTACTTCTTTACCACTTGCAGTAGTACCCTCGTTTTGGAAATTCTTCAATTTAATCTTGCTTCCGACTGTCCAATTGTTTTCTTTTGCAAGCTCTTCATGCACGAGTACTTTTCCTGAATCGTCTTTGGTTAACGCACGCCCTTCTTTGAGATTTAGCGCACCACTAGCAAAATTTAACTCCTGACTACTTGAGGTAACCCCATGATAACCTACCAGTTCTCCCATATTCCCTTGATCGAGTTGGACCGCTTGTTCTCTTTCAACAGCCTTTGCGTCTTCTAGTTGACCAATGCCATCAAATTCATACTGCGCCTCTTTCACTCCGTCAACTTGTTCTACTTGAGACAACTTCTTTTGTTCGATGTTTCCATCTTGTAAGAGCGATTCTATTTGAAATCCCGAATTGGATAATTCTAATAGCTTCGTTTGAACCTTCCCTGTGCTTTCTTGCATCGAGAGTACCGCCAAGACGGCTGCTGTAATTAGCATCATGATGAAAAATAATATTCCTGTACGAATCTTCTTGCGCACAAGATACGCACCTGCTCTCTTTTTCCAATCCATGTGCTCTCCCACTTCCTTTCCTATTCTGTACTATTAGTTTGCACTTCCAATATGAAACGAATATGAAACAAAATTCTTTTTTGAAAAAAATTCATTACCATATATGGTAATAAAATATTTTTTCCATGCAAAAAAGGCTGGACAATTTGTCCAGCCTTCCGCTTTAATATCTCTCTTTCATTGCACGATCGATTTCGCGTTTCATATCCTTTTGCTTTAAGGCATCACGTTTATCGTAATTTTTCTTCCCTTTCGCAACTCCGATTAACAACTTTGCAACGCCATTTTTAATGTAGACCTTCAGCGGCACTACCGTATTTCCGGCTTGTTTTACTTGCTCCAGTAAATAATTAATTTGCTTTTTATGAAGCAATAATTTTCTCGTTCTTAATGGGTCATGATTGAACAGTGTCCCTTGTTCAAACGGGCTAATATGGACACCTACAAGAAAAGCTTCTCCTTGCTTCAAGCTCACGTATCCATCTTTTAAATTGATACGCGCTTGACGAACCGATTTGATTTCTGTTCCAGTTAAGACCATCCCAGCTTCAATCGTTTCAAGAATGGTATAGTCATGACTTGCTTTTCGATTTTGTGCGAGCACTTTATCGTTCGTTCCTTTAGGCATTCACGAACCTCCTAGCGTCTTTTCTTTTTCGTTTTAATGGCCTTTTTAAAGCGTTGACGACCTTTTGATTTTTTGCCCTTCTTAGAAGACTTATCATCAAAGCGTTCGACTTTTCTTGGGCGTTCAGTTTTGGCCAATTTTGCATCTTCTACGAGTAGGAAATCAACTTCTCTAGCTTCCACATCTACTTTCACACATTTCACACGAACACGGTCCCCAATACGGTAACTTACACCCGTACGTTCCCCAAGTAAAATCATGTGGCTTTCAATAAAGTTAAAGTAGTCTTGCTTCAAGTGAGAAATATGAATTAATCCTTCTACGGTATTGGCTAACTCGACAAACATCCCGAATTTTGTCACTGAGCTTACGATACCATCGAATTCCTCGCCAACCTTATCTTGCATGTATTCAGCTTTCTTCAATGCGTTCACATCGCGTTCAGCCTGTACTGCAAGTCGTTCCATACGAGACGATTGGTCTGCAATTTGTTGCAACTTATCTTCAAGAAGTGTTTCTTCTTTCTTCGATAAATGACCTGGATGTTTTCCGTAATGACGAATCATACGGTGAACGATTAAGTCTGGATAACGACGGATTGGCGAAGTGAAGTGCGTATAGTCTTCTGCTGCCAGTCCATAGTGTCCCGTTGGCGTGATATCGTATTTAGCTTGCTTCATTGAACGGAGCATCATCGTCGATACCACCGCTTCATACGGTTCACCACGCACCTCATTCAAGGCTTTTTGTAATTTCTTCGGTGTAATCAAATCGTTCTTCCCTTTAATCGTAATTCCAAACGCTGTGATAAACTCTAAGAATCGTTGGAGTTTTTCGCTATCTGGATTTTCGTGAATACGATAGATAAATGGCACCTTCAATTGTTCATAGTGACGGGCCACTGTTTCATTCGCCGCAAGCATAAAGGACTCAATGAGTCGCTCTGCTACACCACGTTCACGTAGTACGATTTCTGTTGGCGCTCCTTTTTCATCCACCAGAATTTTTGCTTCTTGTGTATCAAAGTCAATCGCTCCACGTTCCATACGTCTACGCTCAAGAATCGTATGTAATTCTTTCATGTTCCAAAGCATTGCTTCAATCTCTGGAGTGATTTTTTCAGAAGCTTCATTCGTATTGAATAATACGTTCACTTCATCATACGTTAATCGCTCGTTCGATTGAATCACACTTGGAAAAATCTCATGCTGGTAAATCGTTCCACTACGGTCGATTTCCATTCGGGCTGTTAACGTTAATCGCTCTTCATATGGATGAAGCGAGCAGATTCCGTTTGATAATCGTTGCGGTAACATTGGAACCACACGGTCTGTTAAATACACACTCGTTCCTCGCTCAAATGCTTCCTTATCCATTTCAGAATTTTCCGTTACATAATAAGAAACGTCGGCGATGGATACCGTTAATACAAAAGTTCCATCTTCGCGTTTAACAAGAGCCACCGCATCATCTAAGTCTTTGGCGTCTGCTCCGTCAATCGTCACGGTTAATTCTTGGCGTAAATCGACACGCCCTTCAAGTT
>URWJ01000005.1 GCA_900551535.1 uncultured Granulicatella sp.
AAGCAAGGAGAATCCTTGTTTTATCACTCTTTTTTTATTTTCAAAATTTTTAAAAAAAAGTGTTGACAAAATAGTTTTTTGGTTTTATAGTTAATTACACAAGTAACTAACCAACAAACATAAAACTTAAAGGAGGTGCGTTATGAAATTTGATTTTCAAAGTGATATCCCGTTATTTCAACAAGTAGCCAATCAATTGGAAGAAGAAATCTTCCATGAAGTCTACAAAGAAGGAGATCAAGTACCGTCGACAACTGAGATTTCCACAGGATATCAAATCAACCCAGCAACGGTATTGAAAGGAATGAACTTACTCGTGAGCGAACAAATACTTGAAAAACGAAGAGGTCTTGGAACGTTTGTAGCAGAAGGGGCCAGAAAAATTATCTTAAGCAAGAAGCAAAATGAATTTGCCAATCAAATGGTGCCAAACTTCTTAAAAGAAGCACAAGCGCTCGGTATTACGAAAGACGAATTAGTAAAAATCATCGAAGGAGGCTTCCAATAATGAGTATTGAAGTCAAAGATTTAAAGAAGAAGTATTTGCAAAAAGAAGCGGTAAAAGGAGCAACATTCACGATTGAACCTGAAAGTATTATCGGGTTGCTCGGACGAAATGGTGCCGGAAAGAGTACAGTGCTAAATATGATTGCTCGCCGCATCGAAAAGACAAGCGGTGACATCACTCTTGATGGGGTGGACCTTCATAAGACAGCAAGCGCGATGCATGAAGTGTACTTATCCAGTTCGGACAACTGGTTCCCGCAAGAATATAAATTTAAAGATCTCCTTGGTATCTATCAAGCGACTTACCCAGAATTTGATATGGAATTTGCGGGGGACCTTATCAAAGTGTTCGATGTGAACGTAAAGCAAAAATACTCAAAAGCCTCAACAGGATATAAAAGTATTATGAAAATTATCTTGGCGCTTGCGAACCCTAGCGAATACATCTTCTTAGATGAACCAGTGCTTGGACTTGATGCGAACCACCGCCAAATCTTCAATAAGAAGTTGCTTGAAGCTTATGCGCGCCGTCCTCGTACATTTGTTATTGCAACGCATTTAATCGAAGAAGTAGCCTCAATTTTAGAAAAAGTTATTGTGATTAAAGACGGAGTAGTGACAGAAGAAGTACTGGTCGAAGATGTTCTTCGTAAAGGATACGTCGTTAGTGGAGCATCTCCATTAGTACAAGAATATGTTGCCGATAAGAAAGTTCTTGAAACAGAACAAATCGGAAACTTTACAAGAAGCGTGGTGATTGGTGCTATTGGAGAAGCACAACCTGGATTAGAGTTTTCTCCATTAACATTACAAGATTACTTTATCTCAATCACTCGAAAGGAGAATGAATAAGATGAACCGTTTATTATCAGTTGTCAGCATGGGATTAGCTAGAAGATGGAAAACAATTTTAATGTTCTTAGGAGCTTGGTGGATTATTACAAGTTTCTTAATGAAGATTTTTGCAAATGGGGACTTTAGCACATTCGGTACTTATTTCCCAATTTACTTCGATAATGAAATTGCATTGATTATCTTAATCATTGGGATTGGCTATATCGTTGAACAATTCCGTCTAGAAAGTCAATTAGGATTAACAAGAAAAGAACAAATCGAAAGCTTATTCATCCAAACGCTTGTCGATTCTGGAATCATCACTTTGATTTACGCCTTATTAATTCCATTAAGAAATGGAGTTTCAATGGGCTCAGTAACCATTCAATCGCGCTTAGGGGACCTATTTGACCCAGAAAATATCGTTATCAGCATCGCAGTCTTTTTCGTAAAAGTCGTTCTAATTCACCTAATCGCAAATGTTCTTGGAATTGTGCTTAATAAATTTAATCAAAAAACAGGGATCTATGGACTAGGCCTAGTGTTCTTGATTACTGCATTAATTGGAGGAAGTTTTACTCGCCAAATTAGTGATGGCCAAATGCCAGGTTTTGTAACAGCTTTTCTAGAATTTCTTAATATCATTACAACACATAAAGTGGAATCCATTTCTATCGCATTAGTGATTCTAGTGGCACTTCAAATCCTCGTTACAAGAAAACACCAAAGCATCACTCCAGAATAAAATCTATCTCAGAACTCCTGTATATCAGGAGTTCTTTTTGTTTAGGGCGGAGGTTTCTCTCCTTTCTTTTTTAGTCACCTAGTTGTATTTCAAAAAGTTATGAGCACCAGTGTTTGAATGAAAAGGCTGGAGGAGTCAAACGGAGTGCTTATCGGATTCTATAGTGTGAGTAATAGCGATCGTAACTGATGCGAATTAGCAGTAGTTAGGAATTTATTCCTTACTACTGCTTTGAGGCTCAGTAGGTGAGAGACCACGGCTCGAACCGATACAGCTATTACAAACACTATGAAGATATCCGATAAAGGCATGCAGTTTAGACCCTCCAAAGCCTTTTCATTCAAACACCGAAGGTGTTTAGAAGGTGCCCTTTAGTTGGTTAACTTTTTCATAAACCAAACCACTTTTGAATCAGCGTCACTCGAACTATGGTATACTATAGAAGACTAAAGAAAGAAAGGTTGAGAAACCATGAAAAGACCAATCGGGTTTATCGATTCGGGCGTTGGCGGCCTTACCGTCCTCAAAGAAGCCCTTAAACAATTACCAAACGAATCCATGATCTTCCTTGGCGATTCAGCACGTTGCCCATACGGCACACGACCCGTTGAAGAAATCCGCCAATACACATTAGAAATGGTGCAATTTTTACTAGAGAAAAACATTAAAATGCTTGTGATTGCGTGTAATACCGCGACTGCAGTAGTTCTAGAAGAATTACAAAACACATTAACCATTCCAGTCGTTGGAGTGATTCAACCAGGGAGCCTTGCAGCCATCAAGCAAACGAAGAATGAGCGCATCGGTGTTCTTGGGACGAACGCGACCATTGCAAGTAAAGTATATCCAAAGACCATGCATGACAAGAATAAAGGAATCGAAGTGTTCGATATCGCTTGTCCGAAATTTGTACCGATTGTTGAAAGTAATCAATCAAATACGAAGGAAGCAGAAGAAGTCGTTCGTGAAACCTTACGTCCATTAGAAGGAACAGAGGTCGATACAGTGATTCTAGGCTGTACGCATTATCCATTACTTCGTCAAACGATTCAAAAAGTGGTCGGAGCAAACGTGACATTGATTGACTCAGGAGCAGAAACAGTCTCCAGCGTGAGTGCGTTACTAGACTACTGCAAGCTTAGCGAAACGCCTGAAACGAATCCTGAACCAACTCTTGAAATTTATACAACAGGAGAAGCGAGCCTTTTTGAAGAGATTGCTGAAAACTGGTTGAATCGAACAGGTCTGAAGGTGAAAAAAGTGACACTTAAAGAAGAAGTAAAACCCGTCGAATTGAAAAAAGAAATCGTAATTGCGACGAATAATGTTGGGAAAGCCAAAGAGTTTGCGGAGATTTTCGAACCAAAGGGATATTTTGTAAAGACTCTTCGAGATTTCCCAGAATTAGAAGAAGTCGAAGAGACAGGAAAAACCTTCGAAGAAAATGCACGATTGAAGGCTGAGACGATTGCCAATGCCTTACAAACAATCGTATTAGCGGATGACTCTGGTTTGTGTGTGGATGCTTTGGACGGGCAACCAGGTGTATATTCAGCACGTTTTGCTGGCGAACCAAAGAGCGATGCTGCGAATAACGCGAAGCTTCTATCAGAACTTGGCGGACTCGTTGGAGAGGAGCGCTCAGCTCATTTCACTTGCTGCTTAGTGTTAGCTGCACCAAATAGTGAATCACTTGTGGTTCAAGCAGAATGCCCAGGTCAAATCGCGACTCTACCAGCTGGGGATAGCGGATTTGGATATGATCCATTATTCATTATTCCTGAGTACGGTAAGACATTTGCGCAACTAGGAATGGATATTAAAAATAAAATTAGCCACCGTGCGAAAGCCATTGAATTGCTTGTTAGCCAGTGGGAAAAATGGACTCATGAGTTAAATCAAACGGAGGAATCATTATGAAAATCGTCGTTGTCAGTGATAACCATGGACAAGAATTAACATTAAAGAGAATCTTCGACCACTATGCAGGAAGTGATGTGACATTTGTGCATACGGGGGATTCAGAGTTTCCTTATAAAGATGAACGTCTATCGCATTGTATTCGCGTAACAGGAAACTGTGATTACGATCCTGAATACCCACGTTCTGAAGTGTTTACGCTAGAAGGCATCAATTTCTTTGTAGCGCATGGTCACTTCGAATATGTGAACACCGGTCGTGAGTATTTAGCAAATGCGGCTAAAGAAATAGGGGCGCGTGTCGCATTTTACGGGCATACGCATAAACTAAATGCGGAGAATGTTAACGGGGTGCTTTGCATTAATTCAGGGTCAACGAATTATCCTCGTGGTAGCTATGAGGGAACACCGTCGTATGCAGTACTGGATATTCTTTCTAAAGACAAATTACGCTTAACCTATTACACAACGAAACACGAAGTATTAGATGGACTCGTTTTAGACTATACGTGGTCTGATGAGGGAGGGTATACGCTTGATTCATAAGAAAATCCAAGAGTT
This sequence comes from uncultured Granulicatella sp., assembly GCA_900551535.1. Lineage (GTDB taxonomy): Bacteria > Bacillota > Bacilli > Lactobacillales > Aerococcaceae > Granulicatella. The sequence continues at coordinate 4,567 of URWJ01000005.1, forward strand.
ACTACTTGAAGACCGTGATAAGCTTTTTATCGATGCAGAAAAAGTAGCTATCCTTCAAGAAGACCATACTTTAGAACACGCGATGCTTGTGTTGACGAATGTGCGTTATTCACTCATTCCTGTACTGAATAAGGAAAATAAAATTGTAGGGCTGATTTCACTGGCGATGATTTTACATAAAATCACTGGTGTGGAACAAATTCATATGAATCAGTTAGGAAAATACAAAGTGCGTGAAGTTATGCGTACGGAGTTTCCAATCATTCATCAGGATACGCAAGTGGAAGATGTGTTAAATGAACTTGTGGATGAGAGTTTTATTTGTATTGGGAATGATGAGAATGAGTTTGTGGGGATTGTGACGAGGAAGGAGCTTTTAAAGCGCATCAACTTCATGGTACATGAACTCACCCGCGAATATGATTTTGTGGAAAAAGAAAATAGTAAATAAACCAATTACTAAAGTCCTTTGGATTTACATATAGTAATCATTGTAGCTGTACCGGACTGAGCCTTACGTCTCAGTTCCTATCGAGCCTCAAACTGGCGCTAGAAAATAAATTTTCAAGCACCAGTAATTCGCATCGATTACACTCGCTACGATGATTACTATATTATCCAAAGGACTCTTTTGTAATTGGTTTATTCAAATTTAGGTGAGTTGATGTGCCATTTCGTAGAAAGCAGAAGCAATGTGAGGAAAGAAACTGCATCCCATTTGGAAATTTCATATTGAATTCCTGATTGCAGAAGAGTGATTCCTGTTAGGAATTCTGGATAATAGCTATAATGGGGCACCGGTGCAAGCCTTGGTCTTGCACCTTAAAAGCCTCAAAAAGGGCGTATGGAATAAATTCCTTACGCCCTTTAATTCGCATTTTATGCGAGTTCCCATTATTGCTATTATAGAATTCCTCGGATCGCTGTAGCTTATTTTTTTATAATGCAGCTGAGTGATGTACCATTCCGTAAGAAAGAGAGGAGAGGGAATAGGATGTGGTGCATCCTATGGAGTGGATTATAAGGAAACAAAAAAGAAGGCGCGAGGCCTTCTTTTTTAGTTAGTTGTATATGGGATGACAGGGGATGAGAGGTCGATGCCTTGTTTTAGCAGTGCTTCTTGATAAAGTGTTAAATAGCGTTGGTAGGTAGCATGTTGCAAACCGTTTTTTGTCATTAGAGCGATGGTGAATACAAATTGACCATTTGGCTTGGTTTGTGGTCCAACGATTTTTGGAGGAGCAGTTAGAGCTTCGTCGGTTCGTGTATATTGGTTATTAATGGCTTCAATGACTGAGTAAACGGATTTTAAATCCACGTTGCTATTTAAAGGTAATTCGATTAAAGCACGCATGTTTCCACGGGATTGGTTACTCACGACTGTGATATTGCGGTTTGGAATGTAGTGAAGTGTTCCGTCGTATCCACGAACTTGTGTAGTACGGACACCAACGCTCGCAATAGTTCCAGCGATGTTGTTAATAAGAACCGCGTCTCCAACTTCGAATTGGCGTTCGAGTAGGATGAAGAGACCGTTGATCACATCTGATAGGAAACCTTGTGCGCCAAGACCAAGTGCAACCCCAGCGATTCCAGCACCAGCAAGTAAGCTAGAGATTGGAACACCGATAATGGAAAGAATCCAGTAGATTAAGATGAAGTATAGGAAATAATCGAGCATATTTTCTAAGAGCTTCACGATCGTCTTTTGTCTGTTTTCACTTTGACGAACGACTTTTACAGAGGAAAGAATGGTTTTCTTAAATAGAAAATGTAGAAACTTCTTTCCAAAGTAGAAAACTAGGAATAATAAGATTAGAGATAATAATTTCGTAAAGATATTCGATAAAATGGATTCCCAATCAAAGGAATTCCAGTAATTGCTAAAGAAATTTGAAATGGAATCTATCCATAAGACATTGTGCATAATTGTCACCCTTTATTAGTAATAAAATAAGTGTACCATATGTAAAAAATGATTGAAAGTAGTGCAGTTTCAAGTAATAATTTTATGGTATTTTTTTGTAGAAAGTGTTATCATTAATTTATACTATAAGATTGGAGGAATGGCTCAATGACAGGTGTTGAGATTGCTGCATTAATTGCTGCATGTGCTTTATTAGCATTAGTGGTTTTTGTAATTGTCAAAGTATCACCGATTTTATCAAGATTAAATAAAACGGTTGATAACGTGAATTATTCATTAGAAATCATTACAAAAGATGTTGATAGCCTTTCAATTGAAGTTGAAGGATTATTAAATAAAGCAAATGTACTTGTAGATGACGTGAACGGCAAACTTAAAGCGACAAATCCGTTGTTTACAGCGGCAGGCGATTTAGGTGTGACGATTTCTGATGTAAATACATCATCTCGTAATCTAGCAACAAAAGCAGTAAAGCTTTCAAAAACAAGCCGTGCAGTTGCGGCATTTAATTTTGGAAGAACAATTCTTTCAAAGAAGAAAAAAGTAAAATAACGAAACGGAGTGTTGAACATGAGTAAATCAGGTGGATTTTTATTAGGAGCATTTATCGGAGCCTCTGCAGCAGCAGTAACAGCTTTATTATTTGCACCAAAATCAGGTAAAGAATTACGTGAAGATTTAGCGAAAGAAGCAGATCGCTATAAAGAACAATTATCAGAATATGGTGAAATCGCACGTGCAAAAGGTGTTGAATTCGCAGAAGTAGCTAAAACTTCAACACAAGATATCCGCATTAACTTACAAGAACAAGCTGGCCAATTCAAAGAACAAGTTTCTAAACAAGCAGCTAACTTAAAAGATCAAGTTGCAGTACACACTGAAAACTTAAAAGGCCAATTTAGCGAAACGGTTGATAAAGTAAAAGGAAACTTTGCTAAACACAAAGAAGAATCAGCAGAAGTGGTTGCTGAATTAGCTGAAAACGTAAAAGAAAAAGCTGAAGAAGTTAAAGAAGAAGCTTAATTTTATTGTTTAATAATGAAAGCCTGGGGAATTTCCCCAGGCTTTTTCTTTTGGATTAGAAGTCGTATTTAACGGCTGTAAAGAGTTTAGCGCCGTCTTTTGTCACGGCTAGGCAGTCTTCAATACGAACGCCGTAGTCTCCTGAAATATAGACACCAGGTTCAACAGAGAAGCACATGCCTTCAACGAGTTCCATATCGTTTCCTTCCATAATTGAAGGGAACTCATGAACGCTTTGTCCAATTCCGTGTCCAAGACGATGGATGAAGTATTCGCCGTATCCAGCTTCTGCGATAATGTCACGAGCAATCTTATCAATTTCGCTTGCTTTCATGCCAGGTTTTACTGCTTGGATAGCTGTATCGTGGGCTTTTTGAACAATGTCGTAGATTTCTTGATGGCGTGGGTCTTTCGCGTTGTCATTTCCGAAGAAGACCGTACGAGTAATGTCACTCGCATAACCATCGACCATTGTTCCTAGGTCAAAGAGCACCCATTCATTTTCTTTCAGAGTGCGTTCGCCAGGTTCACCGTGAGGATCTGCAGCGTGGTCGCCAAAGAGCACCATTGTGTCAAAACTCATTTGAGAGACACCAAGCTTTTTCATTTCGAATTCGATAATGGCAACGACTTCGCGTTCGCTAATGCCAACTTTCAAGGCATTCTTTCCGATTTCAATCGCTTTATCGGCAAAGGTTCCTGAGTAGACAAGTTTCTCGATGGCATCAGCGTCTTTCACTAGACGTAAGTGTTGAACGACTGGAGTTAAGTCCACTGTGAATCGAATGCCAGGAAAGTGCTTTTGTAATTGCTCAGCGGCAAAGAGTGAGAAGTCTACTTTTTCCACAGCAAAATTCGTTTGTGTAGGGAAGTGCTCCTTAATCGCATCTGATAAGAGTTTCCAACCATCTTCATGGTCTTGATAACTCTTCACGATAAAGTCGGGTTCCGCTTTTTGAGCTACTTGGTGTTCCAATGCTGGGACGAAGAGTAGTGGAGTCGCTCCTGGTGTATATACGAGTGCAACAATTCGTTCATGTGGGTCTGTTGAGAATTTCGTCAAAAGACGAATGGTCTCTGGATTTTGAATAAAAACAATCGGATTTTGTTTTTCTTTCATTTCACTTTCCAATTGAGTAAAAGTAGGGTTTAGTTTCATAATTTCATCTCCTTGAATCTATTATAGCATATTATTACATCAATGATGTAAATAGTTTCAAAAATTATATGAAAATTGTTGTTAAACGCTTGCAAAAGATTTATGAAAGTGCTACCCTAAGATTAGATGAAAAGATGCACAAAGGAGATTTGTAGATGGAAAAGCAAACAATTACGATTTATGACGTTGCTCGTGAAGCAAATGTATCCATGGCTACAGTATCACGTGTAGTAAACGGGAACCCAAACGTAAAACCAGCGACTCGTAAAAGAGTGCTAGATGTTATCGATGAATTAGATTATCGTCCAAATGCCGTTGCTCGTGGACTTGCAAGTAAAAAAACTACGACTGTTGGAGTCATCATTCCGGATGTCACAAACCTTTACTTTGCTAGCTTAGCGCGTGGGATTGATGACATTGCGACAATGTATAAATACAACATTATTCTAGCGAACTCAGACCAAAATAATCATAAAGAAATTCAAGTGTTAAACACATTATTATCAAAACAAGTAGATGGTATTTTATATATGGGAAACCATTTAACACCTGAATTACGCACTGAAATCATTCGTTCTAAAACACCAATTGTTTTAGCAGGAACAATGGATGCTGAACATGAAATTGCGTCTGTCAATATTGATTATAAAGAAGCGACTCAAGAAGCGGTTGAAACATTAATTGAAAACGGACATAAGAAAGTGGCTTTCGTAACTGCTGCATTGAAAAATATAGCTTCTGTAGATTTACGTTTAGAAGGATATAAAGCAGCTTTAGATAAAGCAGGTATTAAATTCGATCCTAAATTAGTATACGAAGTGCCATTGACATACCATGCAGGTGAATCTGTAGCAGAACGTATTCATAAAGCTGGCGTAACAGCTGCAATCGTAACAGACGACGAAACTTCAGTAGGATTATTAAATGGATTAATGGACTTAGGAATTAAAGTTCCTGAGAAATTCGAAATCATCTCAAGCAATAACTCTAAATTAACGAAGATGACACGTCCAATTCTTTCAACAATTGCACCACCTTTATATGATATTGGTGCCGTAGCAATGCGTCTATTGACGAAGATTATGAACAAAGAAGAGATTGTCGAATCTGAAATCACATTACCTTACAAGATTGAACTTCGACACACAACTAAATAAAGTTAAGCAAACAGCCTATCAAATGAACGATAGGCTGTTTTACTTTCTTCCTATACAATAGAAGCAATTAAAAAGGCTGGACATCTGTCCAGCCTTTCGTTTTTTGTTTAAGGTTATGGTGCCTGCGTTGTTGCAGGAGCTTGAGAAGACGGTGCCTGCGTTGTTGCAGGAGCTTGGCTTGAAGGTGCTTGAGTTGTAGGAGATTGAGTAGTATCAGGTTTCTTTTCTTCCTTCTTCTTCTCTTCTTTTTTCTTGTCGCTAGAAGATGAAGATTTATTCCAGAATCGACTTAATTCTTCTGGGGTTGCACCCACCATAAAGTCATATCTTGGATCCATAGGAGGGAAGTCCTTCTTGAACCAATCTGTTGTCATAGAACCACCGATTGAATAAGTACCACCGTTTTCTGCTTTAAATGAACCTGCTTTTGTACCAGTTGTGGATACAACAGAATCACGATATACAGAGTCTGGTTGCGTAAAGCTTGTTTCTTTTCCAATCAATTCAGGGTTTGCTTCGTATGCGGCTCTCATTAAGTTCGTCCATTGACGTTGACTACGCATCGTTGGTTCGCCGTATCCGTCACCACCAGTGATTGCGTATCGAGCATTATAGAAGTTATCATATCCGATCCATGAACCAAGAGTAACAGTTGGTGTATAAGCTACAAACCAGTTATCAATCTCGTTTTCTGAAGTACCTGTTTTACCAGCTAAATCAGAACTGAATCCCATATTTCCTTTAATGTTGTAGAAGATTGTAGAGCTTGCAATATCTTGTAACATGTTTGTTGTTAAGAACGCTGTTGCATCTGAGAAGACGCGCTCTGATTTATCTTCGTGTTGGTAAATCACATTTCCACGAGAGTCTTCAATCTTTTCGATTAAGTATGATTCGTGGTGTTCACCGCCATTAGCCAGTGTTGAGAAGGCACTTGTTTGTTCTCTTACAGAAGGACCTGTTCTCGTACCACCGATTGAAAGGGCGATATTTTGATATTCATCTTCACCGATACCTTCAGTGATTCCCATTTTCTTCAAGTATTCACCAGCGTTAATGCCTTTTTGAAGCATTGCTTGGTAAATCTTAATAACTGGGTTGTTTAATGATTTGAACAGTGCGTAACGAACCGTTAAGAATTGGTTCGTAATAGAGTTACCATAGTTCGTTGGTTGCCAGTAAGTTCCGTTCCCTTGTGCGATACTAATCTTCGTATCCGGAACGATACTTGCTGGGTAAATCAAGTTGTTTTCAATCGCTGGTGCATATACCAAGATTGGCTTGATTGTTGAACCAGGAGAGCGGTGTGTTGAAAACGCGTGGTCCACTTGGTTCGCTTCAAAGTCACGACCTGCGACGAATCCAAGAATACGACCGGTTTTGTTTTCAATTAACACAGCACCATTTTGAGCTGGCTCTTTTTGAGTTTTAGTTTCACCAGTATTTTGGTCAACATATTGTGTGTTGTAGGTTGGTCCGATTAAGTCCCCGTTTTCAGCAATGGCTTTTTGCATTGCATCGTATACTTTTTGGTCAACAGTTGAAGTGACACGGTAACCAGAAGAACTTAATTCACGCTCAGCCTCGTCATAGTATTTACTATATAATTCTGAGTCGTTTTTAACATCGTTATACGTCAATTTGTTTTTCTCAGCTGCTTTTGTCATTAAGACTTTCACCGCTTCACGATGAACAGCTTGATATAAGTATGATTGACGGTTTGAAGTAAGCTCTTTTGGAGGAAGGAAGTCCTTCGTAATGTCATACGCTAGAGCTTCTTCGTATTGTTCTTTTGAAATTTTGTTTTCACGATACATACTGAAGAGAACGGTCTTCATACGTTCTACCCCAGCAGATACGTCTTCTTTCATCGTTGCGATGTTTGTATAAGGTGTGTAAACAATTGGGTTTTGAGGCATCCCTACAAGATACGCTGCTTGTGGTAACGTTAAATCTTTTGCGGAAACCCCGAAGACACCTTGAGCGGCTTCTTCGATACCGGCGATATTTAACCCGTTATGATTACGTCCAAACGGAGAAACGTTTAAGTAAGCTTCTAAGATTTGGTCTTTCGTAAAGTGTTTTTCAAGACGTAATGCGTAAAGAATTTCGTTTGCTTTACGTTTGAAAGTAACTTCGCTTGTTAAAATCTGTTGCTTAATTAATTGTTGTGTTAAGGTAGATCCACCCGTTGCGCCTGAATCAGAAGAAGCAACTTCTTGTAAGAGGGCACGGATAAGAGCCTTAGGAACAATCCCGTTATGATCATAGAATGAACTATCTTCTGTTGCGATGATTCCATCTTTTACATATTGCGAAATTTCTGATAAAGGTTTTACAATACGTAATTCATCAGTATTTACATCTGAAATCTTCGTTCCATCTTGATAGTAGAAACTAGAGATTAAGTTGAGATTTCCGATGGCATCACTCATTTGTTCTTGAGTGAGAGGTTCTTCATTGGATGTCAAACTTGCAAAGTATCCAAGCCCAATCCCGCCTCCAAATACACCAATAAGCATCAGTGCTAGAATTGCGATTACGAAAATGTTTTTAAGGACTGAATAAGCAATGTTAAAAATAAAACGCATATTTTTAAGAATCGGTTTGTTCCAAATAGAAAGTAGAGCCTCGCGCCAATCTGGAGTTTGGTTCTGTTCTGACATAAGTTCAACTCTTTTCATTTATACATATTTTTGTCCATTATATCAAAAAACGATGAAAAATACTATTTTTTACTTGTAGGAGTAGGGTTTAGAGTAGTTTTTTACAAAAAAGTTAAAGGTGTAAAGAGAAAATACTTTACAAGCATCCTTCCATCTGCTAAACTATGTAACTGTGAGATTAATACATGGAGGTGTAAATTATGGCAGTTAAAATTCGTTTAAAACGTATGGGTTCTAAGAAAAGTCCTTTCTACCGTGTTGTTGTAGCTGATTCACGTTCACCACGTGATGGTCGTTTCATCGAAACAATCGGAACATACAACCCACTATTAAACCCAGCTGAAGTTTCAATCAATGAAGAATTAGCATTACAATGGTTAGCAAACGGTGCGCAACCTTCTGATACAGTTCGTAACTTGTTATCACAACAAGGTATCATGAAGAAATTCCACGAATCAAAGTTTTCTAAGTAATTTCTATAAAGTCGACAACTCGATGGAGAGGTGAAAAGAATGCCAGAGATTAGTGAATTAGTATTGTCAATGGTTAAACCATTAGTTGAATTCCCTGATGATGTTCGTATTGACGTCTCTGAATCAGATGAATTCATGGAATATACTTTACGCGTGAATCCTCAGGATATCGGTCGTGTGATTGGTAAACAAGGACGTGTGGCTCGCGCTATCCGTACGATTACTTATAGTGTTCGTACTCGCGGACCAAAACGTGTGCGTCTAAGTATTGAGAACCTAGATTAATAGGCGAAGCCTTGGAGAAATCCAAGGCTTTTTTGTTATATAAAATTAGGCCAACGATTACGTGCATCCTTTCGGATGTCTCTATACTAGCTATACTAAGGCACCGGATTGAGCCTATAGTCTCAATCTCTTTCAAGATTCAAATGGACTCTAAAAAATAAATTTTTAAGAGTCCATAATTCACTTTGAATGCTATTCCCTAGTACTGCTAGTATAGGATCCGAAAGGTTTGTAATCGTTGGTGTTTACATAAAAATTGGATTTCTTCAAGGCTTTGCCGGGGGAAGAGAAAGAAAAGGGTGTGTGCTTTCAATGGGTGCTCAAAGTTGTTGGTGCTACAATAGATGGATTTCTGCGTTAAGTTAGAGTGTAAGAAAAGGTAGGTGATACCGTATAAGGTATCACTCATTATACCGTATACGGTATAATGAATGTTCTTTTATTGTTGTTAGTACTCGGGTTTTTGATTGTTTTTCGTGAGTTTGGTATGATAAGTGAGTAAAATTATAGTTGAAGGGAAGACCTTATGAAGAAAAAGCCGATATTAAAAGAACAAATGAATCGACAATATTATTATTTATTTGGCCTATCCACTATTTTGATGCTGCTAGCATTTTGTCTAGAGTCGCCACAATCGTTACTTCAAGGAATGATTACGATTCTGATTTCGCCTAGTCAGCTATTTACGGATTATATGCAAATTGCATCTGTCGGAAGTACGCTCTTGAATGTGGGGATTATGCTTCTGATTAATATTTATAGTTACAAGAAATTAGAAATTCCTGTTAACGGGACGGTGATTGGGAGTTTAGGGATGCTTGCGGGATTCTCTTTCTTCGGGAAAAACCTCTTTAACAGTATTCCGTTTATGCTAGGCGTCTGGATCTATGCAAAAGTCACGAAGCAGAATTATCGAAATTATGTTATTGTCGGATTGTTTGGATCGGCATTAGGACCACTAGTTTCTTTCCTCGCTTTTGGAGGAGTATTACAAAGCGGATTTAGTATTTTGATTGCCTATGTACTTGGAATCTTTATTGGATTCATCTTGCCCCAATTATCAACGCAGTATTTAGGGTTCCATCAAGGGTTCAGCTTGTATAACGTTGGGTTTACAGCGGGAATCGTTGGGATGGTCGTTCTAGGATTTCTAAATGCATTTGGAATCGAAGTAGAAACAAAGACGCTTGCGAATACAGAGAGCCCACTTATTTTATATGGGCTGTTGATTGGACTATGTCTGATTTTGCTAGCGACAAGTTTCTATCTACATATTCAAAAGAAAGAAAAATATCATTTTAAATTACTCTTGAAACTGTCAGGACGTCTGCCAAGTGACTTCGTTGAAATGACGAACCTTGCAACGGTAACGTTCAATATGAGCATCATGGGCTTCATTCTGTTAGGCTATGTCCTTATTAATGGTGGACAACTCAATGGACCGATTGTCGGTAGTATTATCGGCGCGATGAGTTTTGGAGCCTTCGGGAATCAAGTGAAAAATACGGTTCCTGTGCTAGTAGGGATTATGATCGGCTGCTACTTAACAGGAGTTGACGTGGCAAGTACGAGTGCGCTTGTGGCTGCGATTTTCGGAACGACACTAGCACCGGTGAGCGGATATTATGGACCGCTTGCTGGGGTGATTGCAGGCTTTGTACACATTACACTTGTGAGCCACGTGGTTGTAATGCATGGGGGATTAAACCTTTATAACAATGGATTCGCGGGAGGATTCGTTGCAGCAGTTCTCGTACCAATTTTTGAAATTTTTGAAGGGATTCGTCAAGATATAAAAGAAAGAAAGGCTGAGGGATAATGGCAACAGAAAAGGATTTTGTGAAACGTATCGTGAAGGAAATGGTCGATTATTATTTGTACCATGAATTGTATGATGTAACAGCGCATGTCGTGTATGTACCGCATGAAAAAGCAACCATTACGTGCACAGCGCCGTATACAAAATTACCAGAAGACTTAGATTTATTAGAAGCAGGATTATCTGTAGAAAAACACTTAGAATTAGATTCGATGTACAGTTCGTTGATGGGATCGCATAACCGTGATAAAAACTATTGCATCCTTGGTCAATGTATTGATGATTACGATATTGAAGTGACGGATGAGACGCTTAAGATTATTGTAGAACGACTCTTTTAAGGAGGAAATGGAATGACAACTTTTTATAAAGTAGGAAAAATCGTAAATACACAAGGGCTTCGTGGGGAAGTACGTGTGATTTCAACGACAGACTTTGCCGAAGAACGTTATAAAAAAGGAACGGAATTAGCCATTTTTAAAGATGGAGAGTTTCTAACATTTGTGACAGTGGCAAGTCATCGTCGTCATAAAAACTTTGATTTGTTAACGTTCGAAGGAATGAACCGTATTGAAGATGTTGAAAAATACAAAGAATGTCTCCTTAAGGTAGCCGAAGAGCAGTTGACTGAACTCGAAGATGATGAGTTTTACTACCACGAAATTATCGGACTTGAAATTGTAACGGATGAAGGAGAAGTACTTGGGGAAGTCACTGAAATTCTTTCACCAGGGTCAAATGATGTCTGGGTTGTAAAACAAAAAGGAAAGAAAGAACTCTTAATTCCATTTATTGAACCAGTCGTTTATAAAGTTGATAAAGAAGAAAAGAAAGCTTATATCCATTTATTGGAAGGGTTGATCGATTAAGATGAAAATTGATGTATTAACATTATTCCCTGAAATGGTGCAAGGTCCGATGACGCAATCGATTATCGGAAAGGCCATCGAAGCAGGAAAAATTGAATTTGAGACAACGGATTTCCGTCAGTTTTCAAACAATAAACATAATCATGTCGACGACTATCCATTCGGTGGGGGAGCTGGGATGCTTCTTAAGGTGGAGCCGATTGACTTGGCGCTTGCGTCGATTCGTGAGCGTTCTCCTGAAACAACACCACGTGTAATTTTAATGGATCCGGCTGGAAAGACTTTTACGCAAAAGGATGCCGAAGAGTTGTCGAAGGAAGAACATTTGGTATTTATTTGTGGTCACTATGAAGGTTATGACGAACGCATTCGTACGCTTGTGACGGATGAATACTCGATTGGAGACTTCGTGTTAACAGGTGGGGAATTAGCCGCAACTGTGATGATTGACGCCACAGTGCGACTCTTGCCAGATGTATTAGGAAATGATGCGTCTGCCGTTGGGGATTCGCATTCGACAGGATTACTGGAACACCCACAATATACACGTCCAAGAGAATATAAAGGAATGGAAGTTCCAGAAGTTCTTTTTAGCGGAAATCACGCGAAGATTGCAGAGTGGCAAATGAAAGAGTCGCTTCGTAAGACGTATTTAAGAAGACCAGATTTACTCGAAAAGTATGAACTCTCAAAAGAGGAAGCAAAGTTACTACAAGAAGTAAAAGAGGAAGAGGGATGCTAGATGACGGAACATCTAAATGCAGAAGAAATTAAAGCATTTCAAGCACTGTTGTCTAAGGACGAAGGGCGTAGTGAAATGGTGCAGCTCTTCAAGTTACTTGGGGATACAACAAGACTGAATATTATTACGCTATTGACACAGCGCGAACCATTATGTGTAGAAGACTTAATGAACTGTACTGGTATGGAGCAGTCTGCGATTTCCCATCAGTTAAAAAAACTGCGTGCGCATCACATCGTGAAGGCTGAAAAAGTCGGAAAACACGTGTGGTATTCGCTGGAAGATCACCACGTATTAGAGCTCTATAACTTAGCAAGCGAGCACTGTTGTGAAGAGCATTCTTCGTAGTTTTTCTATGGAGAAAAATCGTCAAAAAAATTGATAATCTTGCTTGCATTTGATAGGCAAGTATGATAGTATATTTCGAGTGAGTGAGACTTCACTCAGAGATAACGATATTCCGCTGATTGGAAAAATGCCAAGTCATGAATGTTTGTTGGAAGGAGAAAAAAACATGAGCAAATTAATCGAAGAATTAACTCAAGAACAATTACGTTCAGATATCCCTTCATTCCGTCCTGGTGACACTGTACGTGTTCACGCTAAGGTTGTTGAAGGAACTCGCGAACGTATCCAAATCTTCGAAGGCGTTGTTATCAAACGTCGTGGTGCTGGCATCAGCGAAACTTACACAGTACGTAAAGTTTCTAACGGTGTTGGTGTGGAACGTACATTCCCATTACACACTCCACGTGTAGCACAAATCGAAGTAGTTCGTTACGGTAAAGTTCGTCGTGCTAAATTATACTACCTACGTAACTTACGTGGTAAAGCAGCACGTATCCAAGAACGTCGTCGTTAATAGAAACACCAAAAGAGATTGGCTTCGGCCAGTCTCTTTTTTTATCTAAAAATAATTTAGAATAATTTCAAGATATCTCTTGACACATGAATGTTCATTCATGTATTATGTGATTAACAAGAAATAGTAAGGAGAGATATCATGGATTTCAAAGAGCTAACACATAACCTAAAACATAAATTTGAACACCTTTTGAATAAAGAAGAAACTCATGAAGGAGAAACATGCCAAGATCATTACTTGCATCATGAAGATCACGACCACGATCACGAGCATGAGCATCATCATGAACATGGAGATCGTCAAGGTCACAACCACGATGATAGTAAAGCAGTTATCTTTTATATTGCAGGACTAGTCCTTTACATTATCGGGATGGTTCTTCAATATATGGGGAACGGGATTGCGAATATTCTATTCATTCTAACTGTCATCCTTTCAGGTTACCATGTAACGATGGAAGGTGTTGAAGATACGATTGAAAAAACCAAAAAGAAAGGGAAATTCCAACCGAATGTGCATATTTTAATGACACTTGCGGCAGTTGGCGCAGTGTTAATTGGAAATGCGGAAGAAGGAGCTCTACTGATTTTAATTTTTGCGGGAGCACACTTCCTTGAAGAATATGTTGAAGAGAAAAGCCGTAAGTCGCTAACAGCGTTATTACAAATGAATCCAACGCAAGCACGTCTCATCCAAGAAAATGGAGAAGTGGTTGTCGTTGACGTGGCTAGCTTAAAAGTTGGGGATACATTAGAAGTATTGCATGGCGATCAAGTGCCAATCGATGGAGTCATCACAAAAGGATTAACATCGATTGACGAAGCGACCATTACAGGTGAAAGCATGCCTCGTTCAAAAGGCGAGGGAGATGAAGTGTTCGCGAGTACAGTGAACTTATCAAGCCGTATCGAAATGCGAGTAACTGCAGAAAGTACGGATACGGTCTTTGCGAAAATTATGAAGGTTGTGGAAAATGCTCAAGGTTCAATGAACAAGCAAGCGACCTTTATTCAAAAAATCGAACCAATTTATGTAAATGCCGTTTTAATCCTTTGGCCAATCTTCCTATTATTTGGATATTTCTTAATGGGATGGGATTTAAATACAACACTTTACCGTGGAATGGTTTACCTTATCGGGGTATCTCCATGTGCCTTAGCAGCAAGTGCCGTTCCAGCAACTTTAGCAGCGATGTCTCGTTTATCTAAAATGGGAATTTTAGCAAAAGGTGGAGCAGCCATCTCTCAATTACAAGACCTACGCGTGATTTCATTTGATAAAACAGGTACTTTGACAAAAGGAACTCCAGAGTTGACAGATTACTGGTTTGAAGATGAAACAATGATTCCAGCAGTGGTTGCGATGGAAAAACAATCGACGCATCCACTGGCGCAAGCAGTCGTTCAAAAATTCAGCGACTGGACAGTGCTTGAAGAAGAAATTGAAGTGGAAGTACTTGTCGGACAAGGTGTTCGAAGTGTCGTTCGAAACGAAGAAATTCATATTATTAAATCGATGGATACAGTTGACCGCTCTAATGAAGTTGCGTCTCGTATGAAAGAATGGGCAAGCGAAGGCAAGACAGTTGTAACGGTTGTAAAAAACAATAGAATTGTTGGTTTGATGGCGTTCATGGACCTTCCAAACGAAGCGTCAAAAGCGGTGCTCGATTACTTCAAGAGTCAACAGGTGCATACAACAATGATCACAGGGGATTCAAGAGAAACGGCTGAAATGATTGGGATGAAGCTTGGAGTACAAGAAGTTGTTGCCAATGTATTGCCTGAAGAAAAATTAGAAAAGATTCAGTCTCAAAAAGAACGCTATGGATTAACAGCGATGGTGGGGGATGGCGTGAATGATGCGCCAGCTCTTGCGACAGCAGACGTCGGTATTGCGATGGGAAATGGGACAGATATTGCGATTGAAACAAGTGATATCGTCATCATGAAAAACGACTTACAAAAACTCGTTTCGGCGCATAAGATTAGTAAGAAATTACATCGTGTGATTTTAGAAAATATGATTTTTGCGATGTCAATCGTTGTGATGCTCCTAGTCCTTAACTTCTTTGGATTAACAAACATCGGCTGGGGAGTTATGTTACATGAAGGAAGTACGATTTTAGTACTCTTAAACGGACTACGCTTACTCGCACCCATAGAAGAATAAAAGAAAAAGCAGAACTCGGACGCAGAGAAATAAGATTGTCCAAGTTCTGCTTTTTTGCAGTTGTAATCACGCTTGATCGAAACAAACGCGGTATGAATCGCTGGTTGGAATAAGTTCTAGCGGAATATTTGTCCGGTAAATACTATATTCAGGGAATTGCTCTAAAAACATTACAAAGTTATTAGGGTAAATACTCAACATCTTCGTAAATACATTATCTTGATCAATGATGACCGTTTTAATCTCACTAACATCTTTTACCCAAGGTGTCTCCACATGGAAATAACTTCCCGGTGCAATATGGTACTCATATTTCAAAATTGTGATTGATTGGTCTAACATCAAAATCCCTCCATTCATTACATCTAAAGTATAGTTGAAATGAATGCGTTTTACAAATATATGTTCACGGATGAGCAAAAACTCCCATAAAAATCGCCGAAAAACAAGTTTACGGTCTAAAAGGCGTCATTTTTTCATAAAAGAAAAGCCTTTAAATCAGAAAATTAGTAAATCTAGCCCACAGAAAGTACAATTTGTGATATAATAAATTTGATGAGTGTGTAGTGTAGGATTTTGGCCAGGCGTGAAAAGAGGCGAAAGCAATGGCGAAACGTGTCACGAAAGATGTCAAGAGTACTGTTGAAACGGAACTTCGAAAAGGAACGAGCAAATCGAGAATTGCGCATTTGTTAGGAGTCTCCTATGATGAAGGAGTTCGTATTATTCTGCAGGTAAAAGAATCGATTCGTCCGGAAGTCGGCAATCGCATTCGATTTACTTTTAGAGAACAAGAAATGATTGGGATTATCTATAAATTATTGGCGAATAGTGCCATCGTTGTGATTGATTGGAATGAATCCAATACATGCATGAAAGATATTTGTGAATCGCGTACGGTTGTTAATTTCAAAGATATTGTAGAATTTTTACCACTAGAGGAAGAATAGAGGTTAGGTTCATGGCGAATTGTCATGAGCCTTTTTTTATTTGTGTGCTTTCTAATTGCCCGCCTTTAAAGTATAATGGAAAGGTATAAGACAGGGGAGACGTATATGAGCGAGGAAAAGAAACAACTAGAAGTACTTTCAGAAGAAAAATTCGAAACGTTTGTGGAAAATGCCATCGATGCCTTCGAAGAGAAAGTACAGAAGAATGAGTATATCGATGAGATTGAAGAGTTTTTCCAATTGCTTGAAAAGGCGAATCGGTGGGATGATCTTAACTTTTATATGGAAGAGGACCAATTGGAATTCCCAACAGAAGCCAGTTATTGGATGTGGAAAATCAAAGTAGCGATTCATAATGAACAGTTTAAACAAGTAGAAGCATGGCTCATTCACGATGATGTGATTGCTGCACTTGGAATGGATAAGGTTCTAGAGTGTACACTGCTCTGCGAGAAGGAAAAGAATCGTTTTACTCAAGCAGAAGTCGAGAAGCTTCAACAATTAAGTGCACGTTTGAAAAAAGACGAACCATTAACAGAAGAGCAGAATGACTATATGGCAACAACTTTGATGTTGATGCAAACACCATTGAAATGGACCGTTATCGAAGCCTTTCTGATGAGCCCTTTGACACAACTGTTTTGGAAAGGGTTCTTAATAGAATGTTGGTTAACGGATGGGAAGACTGCAAAGATTCGATACTATGATGCGTTTAGCGAAAAGGTGGTCGAAGTCGATAAAGCAGAAGTGGTTTCGGTCTATGATCATCCAGTATTTGTAGACATTGAACGGCTGATTGATACGCAAAACGCTTTGGAAGAAGAGATGAAAGAACTGTTATTGCAAAAGGCGCAATCCGATTTTCTTCGCGTTAGTCCATTTTTGGACCGTTATTTCAGTGATGGAGCTGAGTGGCTAGAGGTACAGCTACAACGAGAGAATTTATTATTAAGCTTGTACGAGAATGATGAGACATTTATTTGTTCTTTGAAGGCATAGTTTCAGTGTAATGAGACAAAACAGAGTATAATAAAGGTACATTAAAGGGGGAGTTCACATGGAAAGTGGAATTGTAAAATGGTTTAACAACGAAAAAGGGTATGGATTTATCAAAAATACAAAAACGGATGAAGATATTTTTGTGCATTTCACAGGAATTGCACAAGAAGGATTCAAGTCGTTGATAGAAGGCCAACAGGTGACTTTTGAAATTACAAGAGGAGCACATGGCGTTCAGGCGACGCATGTGGTCGTCGTCGGAAATGATTAAAGTCTATACGGACGCGGCCGTGAATGGAAATCCAGGAGACGTAGGATTGGGAGTTCTAGTACTAAAGGATGGAGAACAGAAGCCGTTTAAGATTTCTGTGGAAGAAAAAATGGATAATCATTTAGCGGAATTCACAGCCATTCATTGGGCGTTAGGCTGGTTGCTGGAGAACGGATACCAAGAAGAACTGATCTTCATACATACCGATTCCAAAGTAACTGCTGATGCGATTGAAAAAAATTATACGAAAAAAGAAGCGAATCGAATCGTTTTAAAGGAAATTCAAAAGCAGGTGAAACACTTTCCACAATTATTTGTGAAGTGGATTCCTGAAAGTGAAAATAAGGGTGCGGATCAATTAGCAAGACAAGCCCTCCAACAAACGATTGGAAAGTAGTAAAGGAGCAATGAAATGAACGAAAAAACACTCTATTTTAGTAGTTTATGTCCAGATACAGCACCGTTTAAAGCGGCAATGGAAAGACTGGGCGTAACCGCTCGTGAAGTGGATATTACAGCAAGTATGAGCAATTTAAAAGAATTCTTGAGATTAAGAGATAATGAAGAAGTATTTACTCCGCGTAAAGAACAGGGAATGGTGGGAGTTCCGTGTCTTGTCTCTGGTGGAGAGTATATTTTTGAAGTGAGCGACCTCGAAGAAAGGTTTGCCAAGTAGTGGAAGAATTAAAGAATAACGTCATTCCACTGTACTTTTTAGGAATGAATGGGCTGCTTTTTGTATTGATGGGCTTTGATAAGCTATGTGCCGTCATGAGAAAGTGGCGCGTTCTGGAAAAAACACTTCTTGGGATTGGTTTATTTGGTGGAGGCTTTGGTGGGCTTCTTGGGTTAGTGATTTTTAACCATAAAAAGCGGAAACACTATTTTATGTGGACATTCCTATTGAATATCGCAATCTGGGGAATCCTTTATTATAGTATATGGCTTAGAAAGTAGGGCTCATGGAAAAACAAGAACGTTTTTATTTTGATGTTTGGATTGCACTTCTTAGTACGTTAGCGGGAATGGTCAATGTTGTCACACTATTACTATTTTTCACGCCAACAACGCACTTTACTGGAAATATTACGCAATTTGTTTTGTCCTTCAATGAAGAAGAATGGGGGACAATACTCCATTTACTAGGAATGATTCTCTGTTTTTCTGGTGGCGGCGTCTTGTCGGGATTTCTGTTTTCGAAGAAAAAATTTGAACCGACAAAACGGTATGGAGTATTATTAATGATGTTCGGAAGTATGATGCTTCTATTGTTTCTGTTTGGATTACGCGACGAGAAATGGTTATATTTCTTCTCGTTTGTTGTCGGAACACAAAATGGAATGTTCATTTTTTACCATGGAATTATCGTACGAACATCTCACTTTACGGGCTATTTAACGGATATTGGAGTGGTTCTTGGGCGATTGATGCGCGGTCAGATTAAGGATCGTTGGAAAGTGCTCTTTTATTTTACGAGCATGCTGTTCTTTGGAATTGGCGTCACGGTTTCATACCAGCTATTTCAATCCTTTGGGGCAGCAACAATCATCGCTGTAGGAATTGGATATATTCTCGTTGGATTGTATTATTTTAGTTTCCGTAAAGCATTTTTACATAAATAGGAGGAAAACAATGAAAGCTTTAGTTGTAGTGGATATGCAAAATGATTTTGTCGATGGAGTGCTTGGCTCAAAAGAAGCCGTAGCCATTATCGACCATGCCGTTGAGGTGATTGAAAATTTCGATGGAAAGGTATTTTATACACTAGATACTCATAGTGAAGACTATCTTCAAACAGAGGAAGGACGTCACTTGCCAGTCGTGCACTGCGTGAGAGGGTCTAAAGGATGGGAGTTAAATCCACAAATCCAAAAAGCCTTAGAGAGTCGTCATGCAAAAGGCGTTGAAAAACCAACATTTGGATCAGAAAAATTAATGGAACTCATTCAAAAAGAAGTGCGAGATTTAGAAAGCATTACACTCATTGGAATCTGTACAGATATTTGTGTGATTAGTAATGCACTTCTTGCTAAAGCGCATTTTGTCAATGTACCAGTGAATGTCGTTGCAAGTGCCTGCGCAGGAGTAACGCCAGCGTCACACGATAACGCGTTAAGCGCCATGAAGATGTGTCATATTGACGTGGTTGAGTAGGGGGTTGCGATGAGGGAACAAGATCCAAAAGATAGAATTAGAGAAATGTCCGTATTGAATCTTATCATGGTCATTGGGATTGCAATCGGATTTGGAATTGGAATGCTTATTGATAATGTCATTGGCGGTATTGCTATCGGAATGTTAGGAGCATTCATTTGCCGTCTCTTATACATTCGTAAAAAGTATAAAGAAATTAATCCTAAAGATAAGAAAGAGTAGGCACATTTGTTGCGCTACTCTTTTTTCGTTGTCATAATGAAGGAAAATGAACGGAGGGATATCATGGAACAATTTGCAAAAGATGTAAGCCAATTTGTGGAAACAACTGCTGAGAAAGTAGAAGCGTTAATCGGTGAAGGAAAGGAAGTCGTTCTTTTCGTAGGACGTCCAACTTGCCCATACTGCCGTCGTTTTGCTCCAAAAATTAACGAAGTGCGTGAAGCATTAGGAAAAGAAATGTACTTCATCAATTCAGAAGACAGAGCTAACGAAGCTTTAGCAGCTTTCCGTGCGAAATACAATATGCCAACAGTACCTGGTTTATTAGTTGCTCGTGGCGGTGAAGTGCGTGTGGTTTGTGACTCATCACAAAGTGTGGAACAAATCAAAGCCTTTATTGGATAATAAATGTAAAGTGAGACTCTCCGTGAAAGTGATTCGCGGAGAGTTTTTGCATGCAAAAAATAGTTCATTACCATATATGGTAATGAACTGTTTTGGGTCTGTGCTCAAATTCGATATTGTGATAGAATGAAATAGAAATAAAAAGGAGGGGTTCGATGAACGAAATTAAATGTCCACATTGCCAAACGGTCTTTACGATTGATGAGAACTCGTATGCAGATATTGTGAGCCAAGTGCGCAATAAGGAATTTGCAGAAGATGTTCATAAGCAGTTGGAATTTGCCAAGAAGCAATTTGAGACGGAAAAGGCACTCGCAAAAGAGCAAGAAAAGCGTCTATATGATGAGGAACGTGCCAACTTTGAACAGAAGATTCTTTCGCTTGAATTAGCATTGAAGAATGCGGATGTTAAAGAAGAAAAGAATGTGCAAGAAGCACTCCATCAAAAAGAGAAAGAATTTAGTGCACTCCAAGCAGAATTGGATCAATTAAAACAACAACTCCAATTCAAAGAAGTAGAATTGTCTCAAAAATTCCAAGAAGATTTACACGCGAAAGAACGTACGATTCTTGAATTGAAACAAGAAAAAGAGTTACAACAAAAAGAACAAGAAGTGCAACAAACGGCACTAAAAGAAAAATACGAATTGGAATTACGTTCGAAGAAAGACCAATTCGAGTTAGAGTTGAAGGCAAAAGACGAAGCCATTGCGTTCTATAAAGATTTCAAGGCGAAACAATCAACGAAGATGGTGGGAGAAAGCCTTGAACAACATTGCGAAATCGAATTTAATCGTCTTCGTATGACGGCGTTCCCGCGCG